>DATCIC010000510.1:0-4901 GCA_036508025.1 Rhodoferax sp.
GTCACCAGCGGCTGGGTCACCGGCACCGCCCGTCCGGTGCACATCGGCCGCACCACCCAGGTCTGGCAGATCGACATGCAAAACGACGCCGGTGAACTGACCTGCGTGTCACGCATCACGATGGCGGTGTTGCCACCGCGTTAAATGTCGAATCGCCTGTCAGCCCTTATCCGGAAAGCGCAGAAAGCTATAAATCTAATAGCGCTTTCTTCATGACGTCGAGGCCGATGCGCTGCACCGTGGCAGGCAAGGGCTCGTTGACTACTGCTGCCCCAGGTCCTGAATGGCGTCCACGACCAGCCCGGTGCCGATGGCAATCAGCAGAATGTCAGAGGCCACGCGCACATAGCGGTGTCCGGCCGGTGCCGCGCCCAGTTGTAGGGTGATGGCTGGCGGCAAGCTGTAGACCACTACGTCACGCGGCATCGGCTGGCCGACCGCCCACTTGCGGGCCTGCCCCGGCGGCATACAGCCATTGTTTTTCTTGGCCAGCCCCGGCGGGCAGCGACCCACGCGGTATTGCTCGCTGTAGTAATTGCGCACCACCGCGCGCTGGTCATCGCCAAAATGCCCGGCAGCCCGGTCCGGCTTGCCCTGCGACGGGCTGTCCTGGCGTTCCTGCATCTGGTTCTGCTGGGGCTGGCCAGACTTGCCGGGCTTGCCACCGCCCACCCAGTCCGGCTTGGCGGCCATGGCCCCAGCCGTGACCAGCAGACCCACAAGCAGAAAGGCCAGGGCACGGCCCGTTCTGATTTCAGTGATTTTCACAATGAACCTTTGATGAATTAAGGGAACGTGAGGTTGGTCGTGACGGTAGCACCCGAGGTCAAAGCCGGGAGTACCGTCGTCTGGTCCACCTTCCCTGTCAAGCTGGCGTTGAGTGTGTACTTGCCGGCCGCAGCGGCGTCGGGAGTGAACACCAATGCGCCCGGTGCCGCCACATAAGGCGCCACCAGTGGGGCGTTGACGGCCAGCGGGTAGGTGTAGAGACCCGTGTCGCCGTCAACGAAGCGGCCCGCCACCTCTACCGTCGTGAAGGCGCCACCCAGGAGTGTCGACGGGAGTGGCTGTAGCACGCGCACCAAGGTATCCACCGGCGCGGTACCCGTCACAGTTGCGCTGGCGGAGGCCGCCGGGTTCAGGGCGGTGCCGGAGGCGTTGACGGCAGTCACGGTGTCCGCGACCACGGCCACGTTGGTGACGACGGCTGTGGTGCGTCCGGGCGCTGTCAACACCAGCGAGTAGTTGCCCGGTGCAACCGGCAGCATGAACTTGCCGAAATTGACGGGGTCGATGCTGGGCGCCGTTGCCTTGATGATCACCCCGTTCTGCTGCAATGACACGCTGGTGAAGCCGTTGGCCAGGCCAGCGTTCACGAATCCGGTGACGCCGGAGACGTAACGCGGAATCACGCTGAGCTGCGGCTTGAGCAGGTATTGCCCCGAGTTGCCCGCGACCACAACCGATTTGCAGGCGTTAAAGTCGAGCACGAAGTCGGCCAACTGGTTGGCAGCAATGTCGATGTTGATATTGGTCTTGATGCCGGACTGCTGGCCGCTCGGGGTCTTGAGCTCCACTTCTCTCTTGTCGCTGGTGAGCACCGCTGAATTGGCCATCGGTGAGGTCTTGTTATCTGCCAGAACCAGTCGGAGCTGGGTGTACTTGCCCGTGGGCAGCGGCATCTGACCGAGGTCATACAGCACCCCGTTGCTCAGACTCAACAGGTCCACCCGCCGGGCGGGGTTCAGCACGATCTCGGACCAGCCGCCGTCAGTGTCACTAGCGCTGCCACTCTGGTTTACGCGGATTTTCTGGATGGTCACGTTGACGGCGTCGTAGCCGCAAGCCGGGGCGTCGGTCAAAGCCAGGTGCAAGCTGCCGTTGTCGGCGCTACCACTACCGCTGCCGCCGCCGCCGCCACCGCCACAGGCCGCGAGGCCCGCCACCAGAACGCCACCCAGGGCCAGCTTCGAACTTTGGAGTAATTTCATGGGATACCTTTTTTAGGAAATGTGCATCGGTGCAAGGCGCAGCACTGACTCTGAATCCGCCCCGCTTCTCAGCGGTCGCCTGATTCGGCGCAACACCTGATGCCAATCTTGCCGGGCGCTCTGACCGTCGTCCGTTCGCTGGCGCACCAACGCGGTCTATGTGGCCATGGAGGGCCGGCTTGGGCCACGACCGTTACAGATGAACGTCTTCTGCAATCGCGTTGGCCATGTAGGCCATCTTCCTTTGCATATCCTGCCCGCTATCGGCAAAGCGCAGCGCGATGGCCCGGAATTCGTCCTGAATTTCGATGAAGACATCCACCATGTCGGGGTCAAAATGGCTGGCGCGGCCCTGAAAAATAATGGCCACCGCCTGATCATGGGGCAGGCCGGCCCGGTACACGCGCTCCGAGATCAAGGCATCGTAGACATCGGCAATCGCCATCAAGCGCGCCGACAACGGGATCTGCTCCTCTGACAAACCTTGTGGATAACCGCTGCCGTCCCATTTTTCATGGTGGGAATAAGCCAGTTCCTTGACCGTTTGGAGCAAGGGCGCCTGGTAACCCAGGGCCAGCTCGGCCTGCTCGATCGCGTCCCGTGCCAATGTGGTGTGGGATTTGATAATCTCGTACTCAGCGGGTGTCAGGGCACCGGGCTTGAGCAGAATCCGATCTGGAATGCCAATCGTGCCCATATCGTGCAAAGGCGCCGACTGAAACAGAACCCGGCAATAGGATTCGGTCAAAGCCGCTGCAAAACGCGGATGATTCGCCAGACCCTGAACCAAGGCTTGGACGTAATGCTGCACCCGCAAAATGTGCTTGCCGGTGTCGGCGCTGCGCGTGCCAGCCAGCGTGACAACAGCAAATGCCGCGACCATCATGGCGATTTGAACGGGATCAGCATCGGGCGCTTGGCTGGGGTTGGATGGGGCCATGATGGGGATACCTTTCAGCTTTTCATCAAACGTTTTGTGGCCGCGTCAGTTTAAGCGAGACGCACGCTGTTGGGGTGATTTCAGCATCGGCCAGGCGAGCTGTGAATGTCCGTTAGCGCGCCGCCGTGCGCCTGAGCTTGTCGATCAAGCCGTTGAGCTCATCGAGTGAGCCGAACTGGATGCTCAACTCGCCCATTTCCTCCAGCCTCCCCGACCGCTTGACGCGTTTTTTCACCCGCACTTCAACGGCGGCGGTGAGCAGGTCGGACAACTCCTCTTCGACCCGCTTCATGTCGCGCGACTTTTCCTGTTTCGGCCTGACCGAGGTCAGCGAAAAATCAGCACTCAACTTTTTAGCCAGTCGCTCGGCCTCGCGCACCGACAGGCTGCGCGCGCTGATCTGGTTCGCCGCCGTGATCTGGGTCGCCCGGTCCAGCACCAGCAGCGCCCGCGCGTGGCCCATATCGAGGTCGCCCGCCATCAGCATGGTTTGCACCGGATCGGCCAGGTTCAAGAGGCGCAGCAGGTTGCTGGCGGCACTGCGCGAGCGCCCCACCGCTTGCGCGGCCTGCTCATGCGTATGGCCAAATTCCTTCACCAGCCGCTGCAGACCCTGCGCTTCTTCCAGCGGGTTCAGGTCTTCGCGCTGAATGTTCTCAATCAGCGCCATCGCGGCGGCGTCTTCATTGGGAACATCACGCACCAGCACCGGCACGCTGTCGAGTCCCGCGAGTTTGGCGGCGCGAAAGCGGCGCTCACCGGCAATGATCTCGTACTTGCCCTGGCTGACGCCGTCCAGGAGTTGGCGCACCAGAATCGGCTGCATGATGCCTTGCGCCTTGATGGATTCGGCCAGTTCGTACAAGGCTCCCTCGTCCATGCGGGTGCGGGGTTGGTACTGTCCCGGCACCAGGTCGATGAGCAGCAGGGTGGTCGGCAAACCGGCATTGCCAGCGCCGGAAACCGAGCCGTCCAGCGCAGCTGACTCAGTCACTTTGGGTCCCAGCAGGGCATCGAGTCCGCGGCCCAGGCCTTTGGGTTTCTTGGTAACCATGGTGTTCTCTTTCCTTTTTAAGGGTGGGCGGCGCAGACCTTCAGACCTGCACTTGACTCGCCTGATTTCTCTTGGGACAGACCTTGCGTTCTGCCCTCAACTAACTGCAACAACGCATGCCCTTGCGGCCAATCGCCCAGACCCGGCTCGGCGTTGATCTGGCCTTGCGGGCCGCCGTCGATGAACTCAGACTCCCAGGCGTGAGCGAACGCTTGCGCGCGCTCGAAACTGCAATAAGGATCGTCGCCACTGCCAACCAGAATGCTATTGAAGGGCAAGGGCTGCCAGGGGATCGGTGACCAACTCGCCAGCAGCGCTCGCAAGGCCTCGCGCTCAACGTCAGTCGGTGCCACCAGCAGCGCAGCTTTCACCAGGTGGATGTGGCGCGAGTGCGTGGCCCACGCCGCCACCAGCAGGCAACCCAGGCCGTGGGCGACCAGCGTCAAACCAGGCGCTGGCGCCGGCTTTGACTGCAGCACCGCTTCTTCGAGCTGCATCAGCCAGTCGCCGCGCAACGGGCGCAACCAGTCGTGCTGTTCCACGCGCCGGTAGCCGTGCGCCGCCTGCCACCGGCTCAGCCAATGTGCGGGGCCCGCATCCTGCCAGCCGGGGAGCAGCAAAACTTGCGGGGTTGGCAGGTCATGGGTCATAGTTTGCTACTGTTTAAATAGCTACTCATGCAATTATGACGGGGGCTAGAGGCCAATTTGACATATAAAAAGCAGCGCTTACAGGGTTTCAATGCGCGCCACCATCTCCTGGGCAAAAGCAACATACGCCTGCGCGCCCTTGGCCAACGGGTCAAACACAACGCCTGGCACACCGTAGCTGGGCGCCTCTGCCAGCCGCACATTGCGGGGAATCACGGTATTGAACACCTTGTCGGCAAAATGCGCCTTCAGCTGCTCGCTGACTT
>DATCIC010000511.1:0-6625 GCA_036508025.1 Rhodoferax sp.
AGGCATGGCCAATCGACAGCCCTGAGGTACCACCGGAAAAACGCCCGTCGGTCAGCAGCGCGCAGGCTTTGCCCAGACCTTTGGACTTGATATAGCTTGTGGGGTAGAGCATCTCTTGCATGCCCGGGCCGCCTTTGGGGCCTTCGTAACGCACGATCACCACGTCACCGGCCTTGACCTGGTCACCCAGAATGTGCTCAACCGCTTCGTCCTGCGACTCCGTCACATGCGCCGGGCCTTCAAACACCAACAACGAGTCATCCACACCGGCGCTCTTGACCACGCAGCCATTCAGGGCAATGTTGCCGTACAGCACCGCCAACCCGCCTTCTTGCGAGTACGCGTGTTGCACTGAGCGGATGCAGCCCTGGGCACGATCCGTATCCAGACTCGGCCAGCGGGTGGCTTGGCTGAAAGCGACCTGACTTGGCTTGCCCGCCGGGCCCGCCAGGTAAAACTTTTGCACCTCAAGCGAAGGACTGCGCATGATGTCCCACTGCGCCAGCGCCTCCATCATGGTGGGCGCATGCACGGTGGGCACGTCGGTATGCAGCTTGCCAGCGCGTTCCAGCTCGCCCAGGATCGCCATCACGCCGCCAGCGCGGTGCACGTCTTCCACATGGTATTTGGGCGTATTGGGTGCCACTTTGCACAGCTGCGGCACACTGCGCGACAGGCGGTCAATGTCTTTCATGGTGAAGTCAATGCCGGCCTCTTGCGCCACCGCCAGCAGGTGCAAAATGGTGTTCGTGGAGCCGCCCATGGCGACATCGAGCGTGATGGCATTCTCAAAGGCTTTCAGGCCAATGGCGCGCGGCAACACGGATGCGTCATCCTTTTCGTAATAGCGTTTGGCCAGTTCCACAATCACATGGCCGGCCCGTTTGAAGAGCTGCTCGCGGTCAGCGTGCGTGGCCACCACTGTGCCATTGCCGGGCAGCGACAAGCCCAGTGCCTCGGTCAGGCAGTTCATCGAGTTGGCGGTGAACATGCCCGAGCACGAGCCGCACGTCGGGCAAGCGGAGCGCTCCACCTCGGCGACTTCCTCGTCTGACACGGAGGGGTCAGCGGCCATCACCATGGCGTCGACCAGATCGAGCTTGATGACACCCAGCCGGGTTTTGCCGGCCTCCATCGGGCCGCCCGAAACAAACACCACCGGAATGTTCAGCCGCATGGCCGCCATCAACATCCCCGGGGTGATCTTGTCGCAGTTGGAAATGCACACCAGCGCATCAGCGCAATGCGCGTTGACCATGTATTCCACCGAGTCGGCAATGATGTCACGGCTCGGCAGCGAATACAGCATGCCGTCGTGGCCCATGGCAATGCCGTCATCGACCGCAATGGTGTTGAACTCTTTGGCCACACCGCCCGCAAGCTCAATCTCTCGCGCCACGAGTTGCCCCAGGTCTTTCAGGTGGACGTGGCCGGGCACAAACTGAGTAAACGAATTGGCGATGGCGATGATGGGTTTGCTGAAGTCGCCGTCTTGCATGCCGGTGGCGCGCCAGAGCGAGCGTGCACCAGCCATGTTGCGGCCAGCAGTAGAGGTTTTTGAGCGATAGACGGGCATGATGATTTCTGTAGAACGGAGACAAAACTGAAAGGCTGGTCAATTATGTCCCAGCTTCCAATTCCCGGCGTCCAGCGGACAAGATTGCGTTTAATGCCGCCACCGCCAGCAAAGGTGCCGTGCCGGACGACTACTGATCAATAACGCTGCGGGCAGGTCAACCCGGCCCGAAATGAGACCGTTATAGTCCAGTGGCTCTTTGTGCGTAACAGGAGTCACAGGCCTATTTCAATCCAACCTTTGAGGAGTTCTCATGTTCAAAAAATTGCTGGCTTTTTTTGCCGCCATGTTCCTGGTCGCAGCGTTTGCAGCGGTCGACGTCAACAAAGCCACTGAAGCCGAGCTCGACGGCATCAAAGGCATCGGTCCCGTGACCACCAAGCTGATCATGTCCGAGCGCAAAAAAAGTGAATTCAAGAATTGGGACGATTTCGTGGCCCGCGTGAAAGGCGTGGGCGACAAAAGTGCCGCCAAGTTTTCCGCTGAAGGCCTAACGGTCTCTGGCGCCAAGTACCAGGGCCCAAGTGCAGCACCGGCCAAGAAAGCCGACAAGCCGCTGATGGAAAAGGCCAAAGATGCGGCCGTGACCACCAAAGACGCCGTCAAAGGTGCCGCTATCAGCACCAAGGATGCGGTAAAAGAAACCGCGAAAGACGTAAAGACAGCTGTCACGCCTAAAGCTGATGCAGCCAAACCGGCTGCCAGCGCTGCCAAAAAATAAGGCCAGAATTTACTCTTATAAAAAAACCCGCTAAGGCGGGTTTTTTCGCATTTGGACTTCAGGCCGCGCCCTCAATGCACCACCCGCTCGAAGCTGAACTGCCCGGGCGCACGGATCGGGTCCACATCAACCGGAATCACGTCTTTGGGCAGGAACTTGCCCTCTAACAGCAGCTTGGACAGCGGGTTTTCAATGCGCTGCTGAATCGCCCGGCGCAGCGGCCTGGCCCCAAACACCGGGTCGAAGCCGACCTTGGCCAACTCGGCCAGCGCCGCGGGTGAGACCTCCAGCGTCAACTCCATCTTGGCCAGGCGCTGTTGCAGCACCTGAATCTGGATCGCCGCAATTTCGGCAATGTGCGAGGCGTCGAGCGAGTGGAACACCACGGTCTCGTCGATGCGGTTCAAAAACTCGGGCCGGAAGTAGTTTTTCAACTCCGCCGTCACCGCGTCCTTGATGTCCTCGCTGTCTTGCCCGACCATGCTCTGGATCATCTGCGAGCCGATGTTGCTGGTCATCACGATCACGGTATTTTTGAAATCGACGGTGCGGCCTTGCCCGTCGGTCAGGCGGCCATCGTCGAGCACTTGCAGCAGC
The DNA here is from genome assembly GCA_036508025.1 of Rhodoferax sp. Taxonomy (GTDB): domain Bacteria; phylum Pseudomonadota; class Gammaproteobacteria; order Burkholderiales; family Burkholderiaceae_C; genus Rhodoferax. The sequence continues at coordinate 2,895 of DATCIC010000511.1, forward strand.
ACGTTGAACACGTCCGGGTGCGCCTTTTCGACCTCATCGAGCAGCAGCACGCTGTAGGGTTTGCGGCGCACCGCTTCGGTCAGGTAGCCGCCCTCCTCGTAACCGACATAGCCGGGAGGCGCGCCAATCAGCCGCGCCACCGAATGCTTCTCCATGAATTCACTCATGTCGATGCGCACCAGATGGTCTTCGCTGTCAAACAGGAAGCCGGCCAGCGCCTTGCACAGCTCGGTTTTGCCAACGCCCGTGGGGCCGAGGAACAGGAACGAGCCGGTCGGCCGGTTCGGGTCCGACAAGCCGGCGCGCGAGCGGCGAATGGCATTGGCGACCGCCGTGATGGCTTCGTCCTGCCCGACCACGCGCTGGTGCAGTTTGGCTTCCATCAGCAGCAACTTGTCGCGCTCACCCTGCATCATTTTGGCCACCGGAATGCCGGTGGCGCGGCTCACCACTTCGGCAATTTCTTCGGCGCCGACCACGGAACGCAGCAGTTGGGGACGACCGCCGTCCTTGGCATTCTTGGCTTTGCCCGCTTCCTTGTCTTGCGCGTCTTTCAGCTGCTTTTCCAGCCCCGGCAGCTTGCCATACTGCAACTCGCCAGCGCGGTTGAAATCGCCCTTGCGGGTGAACTCTTCGATCTGGAATCGGACTTTTTCAACCTCTTCCATGATGGTTTTTGAGCCCTGCGCCTGGGCTTTTTCGGCCTTCCAGATTTCATCCAGATCGGCAATCTCCTTTTGCAACTTGCCGATCTCTTCCTCGATCAGGGTGAAACGCTTGCGCGACGCTTCGTCCTTTTCACGGCGCACCGCTTCGCGCTCAATCTGCAACTGGATCAAACGCCGGTCGAGCTTGTCCATCACCTCGGGCTTGGAGTCGAGTTCGATCTTGATCTTGGAGGCGGCCTCGTCGATCAGGTCAATCGCCTTGTCAGGCAGGAAACGGTCGGTGATGTAGCGGTGGCTCAACTCCGCGGCCGCGACGATCGCCGGGTCAGTAATCTGCACGCCGTGGTGGGTTTCATACTTGGCCTGCAGGCCGCGCAGAATGGCAATGGTGTCTTCCACGGAGGGTTCTCCGACCAGAATTTTCTGGAAACGGCGTTCCAGCGCAGCGTCTTTTTCGATGTATTTACGGTATTCATCCAGTGTGGTCGCGCCCACGCAGTGCAACTCACCCCGCGCCAGCGCGGGCTTGAGCATATTGCCCGCATCCATCGCGCCTTCGGCCTTGCCAGCGCCCACCATGGTGTGCAACTCGTCAATGAACACAATGGTCTGGCCTTCGTCCTTGGCCAGGTCCTTGAGCACATTTTTCAGCCGCTCTTCAAACTCGCCACGGAACTTGGCACCGGCCAGCAAGGAGGCCATGTCGAGCGACAAAACCCGCTTGCCCTTGAGTGAATCCGGTACTTCACCGGCGACGATGCGCTGCGCCAGGCCTTCCACAATGGCGGTTTTGCCGACACCGGGCTCACCGATCAGGACGGGATTGTTCTTGGTGCGCCGTTGCAGCACCTGGATGGCGCGGCGAATTTCATCGTCGCGGCCAATCACCGGGTCAAGTTTGCCCAGACGAGCGCGCTCGGTCAGGTCGACACAGTATTTTTTGAGCGATTCACGCTGGTCTTCGGCGTCCGCGCTGTCCACGTTCTGGCCGCCGCGCACGGCCTCAATCGCCACTTCCAGCGACTTGCGGGTCAAGCCGTTTTCTCTGGCAATCTTGCTGATGTCCTGCTTGCTGTCAGTCAGCACCAGCAAAAACAGCTCACTGGCGACAAACTTGTCACCGCGCTTGATGGATTCTTTTTCGGCCGCCTGCAACAGCGAGACCATGTCGCGCCCGACCTGCACCTGTTCCTGACCAGTCACCTGGGGCAAGCGCTTCATGGCGTTTTCAGCGGCGCTCAGTAGACCTGACACATTGACGCCGGCGCGCTGCAGCAAGGCTTTCGGGCCGTCCTCTTGCTTGAGCATAGCGACCAGCACATGGACCGGCTCAATATAGGCGTGGTCAGCACCCAAGGCCAGCGTCTGCGCCTCGCCCAAGGCTTCCTGAAACTTGGTGGTGAGTTTTTCGATTCGCATGGCTTTCCCTTTTTGAGCTTTGGTTGACGCCCATTTTGGGCTAATTGCCCCTCATTTCAAGGGCAACAGCGAACGCCAGAGCTGACTAAAATCAAAACATGGTGATTCATCAACTGCAAGTCAGCTACGTGATAGAGCAAGACCGCGCTCCCTGAACTAATTGGATGCCGCAATGCCCCAGCGTGCCAGGGCGGCATCGTCGGCGACCCGCGCATCCACCCAACGGGCGCCGTCTTGGGTTTGCTCCTTCTTCCAGAACGGCGCCTGGGTTTTGAGGTAGTCCATCAAAAACTCGCAGGCCTTGAAACTCTCGCCCCGGTGCGCCGAGGTGACCGCCACCAGCACGATTTGATCCAGCGGTTGCAGCAGTCCAACGCGGTGAATGACACGCGCGCCATAGATGTCAAAGCGTTTGAGCGCCGCATCAATCATGGCCTCGATCGACTTCTCGGTCATGCCGGGGTAATGCTCGAGTTCCATGCTGCTGATGCTGCCGGGCGTTCCGGCGGTGCGGTCGCGCACGGTGCCGATGAAGCTGCAGACGGCACCTATGCGAGGGTCCTGGGCACGCAGCGAGGCGACCTCGGTGCTCAGATCGAAATCTGCGGTTTGAATGCTGACTCGTGGTGAAGTTGCTTGATTTTTCATGGCTTACTTCCTTACTGGCGATGCCTCAGATTTTTTTATTGGTGTATTCCCCCCTCATCCCCCCGTCACCGGCGGAAAAAACGCCACCTCAGCCCCCTCCACCAAAGCAGCAGCCTCATCACACATCACCTGATCAACAGCCAGCCGCACCGAGCGTCCCCGCGCCAGGGCGTCAGCATACGCGCCGCCCCGGCCAATCAGCTCGTCGCGCAGTGCGGCCAAGGTTGCCGCATCGGTCGTCACGGACTCACTGGCCAAACCCACCGCCTCCCGAATCGAGGCGAAATACTTGACCGTGACTTTCATCCCAACAACTCCGAAAAAGGAATAAACCGCACTTTGTCACCAAAAGCGATGGTCTGGCCGGGCGGGTTGTCCACCAGCCCATCACCCCAGACGGCCGAGGTCAACACCCCCGAGCTTTGGTTGGCAAACAGATCCAGCCCACCCGCTGCATTGCACCGCACGCGCAAGAACTCTCGACGTTTATCGGCTCTAGCCCACGTGAAATGGGCGGGTACAGCTATTGATTTGGTAGCAACCTGGGTGACGCCTTGCAATTTAAGCAAAAACGGCCGCACCAGCAGCAAGAAGGTGACAAAGCTCGACACCGGGTTACCGGGCAGCCCGATAAAGTGGGCGTTATGCACCCGGCCATAGGCAAACGGCTTGCCAGGCTTGATGGCGATCTGCCACAAATCAAGCCGCCCCAGCGACTGCACGGCGGGCTTGATGTGGTCTTCTTCGCCGACCGAAACACCACCGCTGGTCAGGATCAGGTCATGGTGCTGCGCGGCCGCCTGCAGGGCGGCTATCGTGGCGTCCAGCCGGTCCGGCACGATGCCCAGGTCCGTCACCTCACAGCCCAGGCGCAGCAGCAGCGCGCGCAAGAAGAAGCGGTTGGAGTTGTAGATGGCACCGGGCTTCATCTGCTCGGGCGCCACATCGCCGGGCATGACCAACTCGTCGCCGGTCGAGAACAAGGCGACCCGCGGG
>DATCIC010000512.1:0-5617 GCA_036508025.1 Rhodoferax sp.
GGAACACCACCGTTCGGGCTCAGGACCGGCCAAGCTCAGGGCGAACGGATAACGGGCAAAGAGTCTTTATGCGCAGTCTCGCCACGCGCGACTTTGGATCGGAAATCAGCGCTTCCTTGCCCGATGTGATTGCCGCTTGCAAGGTGGCGGGCTTTGACTTGATCGTGGTCGAGACCTCGGGCATCGGCCAGGGCGACGCGGCGATCGTGCCGCATGTGGATGTGCCCTTGTACGTGATGACGCCCGAGTTTGGCGCCGCCAGCCAGTTGGAAAAAATCGACATGCTCGACTTCGCCGAGTTTGTCGCCATCAACAAGTTCGACCGCAAAGGCGCGCTCGATGCCTTGCGCGATGTTGCCAAGCAGGTGCAGCGCAACAAGGAAGCGTTTGGCACGCCGATCGAGCAAATGCCGGTGTTTGGCACCATGGCGGCGCGCTTCAACGACGACGGCGTCACCGCGCTGTACCAGGCGCTGCGAACCCGTCTGGGTGAACTCGGCTTGCCACTGGGCGAGTCGCATCTGCCCCCGGTGGCGGTGCGCCACAGTACCAACCAGACACCGGTGCTGCCTGCCGCGCGCACCCGCTACCTGGCGGAAATCAGCGAAACCGTGCGAGCCTACAAAAAACGTGCGCGCAGCCAGGCCAAACTGGCGCGTGAAGTGCAGCAACTCAAGGCCACGGCGCAAATGCTGCTGGCACACGACCCGTGCAAGGATGGATCAAACAAACCCGGCGCTTACGGCACCGTGCTTGAACTGGCGAGTGAACGCGCCGAGCTGCAGGACGCTGCTTGCGCCAAGCTGCTGGCGCAGTGGCCAGCCATGCAGCAAGCCTACGCAGGCGATGAATATATTGTGAGAATCCGCGACAAGGAAATCCGCACCGCACTCACCACTAAATCTTTAAGTGGCACCACCATCCGCAAAGTGTGCCTGCCGCAGTATGAAGACCATGGCGAAATCCTGAAATGGCTGATGTTGGATAACGTGCCTGGCAGCTACCCCTACACCGCCGGCACCTTCGCCTTCAAGCGCGAAGGCGAAGACCCGACCCGCATGTTTGCCGGTGAAGGCGACGCGTTTCGCACCAACACGCGCTTTAAATTACTGAGTTCTGGCATGGCGGCCAAGCGTTTGAGCACGGCCTTTGATTCGGTCACGCTCTACGGCAACGACCCCGATCCGCGCCCCGATATTTACGGTAAGGTCGGCAACTCGGGCGTCAGCATTGCCACGCTCGACGACCTCAAGGTGCTCTACAGTGGCTTTGACTTGTGCAGCCCCAGCACCAGCGTCAGCATGACCATCAACGGCCCGGCGCCCAGCATCCTGGCGATGTTCATGAACACCGCGATTGACCAGAACATCGACAAGTTCAAGTTGGAGAATGGCCGCGAGCCGACCGACACCGAAACGGAGAAGATCAAGGAATGGGTGCAGGAGAACGTGCGCGGCACGGTGCAGGCCGACATCCTGAAAGAAGACCAGGGACAAAACACCTGCATCTTCAGTACCGAATTTTCACTGAAGGTGATGGGCGACATCGCCGAATATTTTGTGCACAACCGGGTGCGCAATTTCTACAGCGTGTCGATCAGCGGCTACCACATTGCCGAAGCGGGGGCCAACCCGATTTCGCAATTGGCATTTACCTTGTCCAACGGCTTCACCTTTGTCGAGGCCTACCTGGCGCGCGGCATGCACATTGACGACTTTGCGCCGAACCTGAGCTTCTTCTTCAGCAACGGCATGGACCCCGAATACACCGTGATGGGCCGCGTCGCGCGCCGCATCTGGGCGGTGGCCATGAAAGAGAGATACGGCGCCAACGAACGCAGCCAGAAGCTCAAATACCACATCCAGACTAGTGGCCGCAGCCTGCACGCGCAGGAAATCCAGTTCAACGACATCCGCACCACGCTGCAAGCCTTGATCGCCATTTACGACAACTGCAACAGCCTGCACACCAACGCTTTCGACGAAGCCATCACCACGCCGACCGAAGACTCGGTGCGCCGCGCCATGGCGATCCAGCTCATCATCAACCGCGAATGGGGTTTGGCCAAGAACGAAAACCCGTCACAAGGCGCCTTCATCATCGAGGACCTGACCGAACTGGTGGAAGAAGCGGTGCTGCTCGAATTTGAGCGCATCTCCGAGCGCGGCGGCGTGCTCGGGGCCATGGAAACCGGCTACCAGCGCGGCAAGATTCAGGACGAATCGATGCACTACGAAATGCTCAAGCACACCGGCGAGTTGCCCATCATCGGCGTCAACACCTTTCGCAACCCGCACGGTGACGCCGTGCACGACACGCTGGAGCTGGCCCGCTCGACCGATGAAGAAAAGCAGAGCCAATTGAAGCGCCTGGCCGCTTTCCACGCGTTGCACGCCAAGGAGGCGCCCGCAATGCTTAAACGCCTGCAAAAAGCCGTGATCGACAACAAGAACGTGTTTGAAGTGCTGATGGACGCCGTGCGCTGCTGTTCCCTCGGTCAGATCACCAACGCGCTGTTTGAGGTGGGTGGGCAGTACAGAAGGAACATGTGATCCTGAACCAGTTTGACGTCGATGCCGTCATCATCGACCTGGACGGCACGATGGTCGACACGCTGGATGATTTTTGCGTCGCGCTGAACCGGATGCTGGGCGACCTGCCGGCGCCTTTTGCCGCCAGCCTGGTCGAGCGGGCCACGATCGCGAAATTGGTTGGCAAAGGCTCCGAACATTTGTTAAAAAGCGTGTTAGCCCTCGTTTACAGGGCATCACTAGCTACTAATTCAGAAGTGGATCGCGAGCCAGCGGCAGACCGTGAGACCGATCTGTTGGAGCGGCTCTACCCGCCGGCCTGGGCCAGTTACCAGCGCCATTACAGCGCGGTCAATGGGCAGCACGCCCGTGTGTTCCCCGGTGTGGAGGCGGGGTTGCGGTATCTGCGAGCGCGCGGCTTGAAGCTGGCCTGCCTGACCAACAAACCGACGGCGTTCGCCAGGGCGCTGCTTCAGGTCAAGGGGTTGGACGGCTTCTTTGATCTCACGTTTGGCGGCGACGCTTTTGAGCGCAAGAAACCCGACCCGTTGCCCCTGCTCGCCACCTGCGCCGCATTGGGCACGGCGCCGCAGCGCACCTTGATGATTGGGGACTCCAGCAATGACGCTCAGGCGGCGCATGCGGCGGGCTGCCCGGTGCTGCTGGTCACCTACGGCTACAACCATGGTCAGCCGATTCAAGACGTGGCTGCCGACGCTTACGTCGACTCCCTGCTGCGTTTGATACCGGCCTGAGCGCTCATCTAGCCCTGTTATTTGCCGCCCAGCAGTGCTTCCTTGAGTTTGTAATCAGCCGGTGACGAGCCCAGCCAGATCATCATCATCGCCTTGAAAAATTCCGGTTCTGGAAACGGCTCGCCCTGCACCACGCCTTTGACGGTGATGACGGTGCCGGAGCCGGGCACCCAATCAATGGTGAAATTGTCGCCCACCAACATTTTCTTGTGGTCAAAGAAAATCTTACCCATGCGCAGCAGTCCAGGTATCAATTTAGACATCGCCGCCTTTCCCATGTTGTCTTCAATGCCGCGAGTCAATAACTTGCCAAATTCATTGGCATCGACATCGCGCAGCATGGTGACGCTCAGCCGCTTGGGGCCGGGTTGGCTGATGACCTCCTCGGGCGTGTTCGCCTTTTTGCTCAGATACAGGCCGGCCACATAGACTTTGAAGATCACTTTGTAGCGGGTACCGGCGCCATTGAGTTGCAGTTGAGTTCCCTGCACTTGCGCCGTGTCTTCCAGTTTGACGCCTTGAATTTCAAACGGGGCGGCCAGCGTGTTGAAGGCGAACAGCGCGGCGCCCAGTGCCAGCACCAGATGTTGAATGAGCTTCATGAGTTTCCTTTAATAGAACGACCGTGCTAATTTGTCGGTGGCGCGATTCTGGGGTGATTGTCAGTGATGCGCAATAGGGTTTTCGCTTAGGGTTTGCGTTGACACGTCCCGAATGTGACGGTCAATCAGTCAGCGGGCCAGGGTTTGCTACACTGGCGCGCATGTTCATTCACCGCATCAGCATCACAGGTTGCAGCGACCGGGGAGCCTGGCTCTGGCGCCCGCTACCAGACACGTCGGCTCACGCCTGACTTTTTTCTCCCTTGGTTTGAATGAACCGCAGCACATCGTGCTGCCCGCTGGTCCTACCGCGCGCTGGCAGCTACCTGCTCCAGCCGCGTGCCCAAAGGCTGGTTTTGAACTGAAAGAATCTGTCTCATGATCTCTGAACTCGAATTCAAAAGCCTCAGCAGCCAAGGCTACAACCGCATTCCCTTGCTGGCCGAAGCCTTTGCCGATCTGGAAACGCCACTGTCGCTGTACCTGAAGCTGGCGTATTCCAAAGACAGCGGCAAATACAGCTTTCTGCTGGAATCCGTCGTCGGCGGCGAGCGCTTTGGCCGCTACAGCTTCATCGGCCTGCCGGCCCGCACGTTGGTACGGTCCATGGGTTTTGGGCCCGATGTGCGGACCGAAGTCGTCACCGATGGCGTGGTGGTGGAAACCTCAGGCCTTAATCCGCTGGACTTCATCTCGGACTATCAAAAACGCTTCAAGGTCGCGCTGCGTCCGGGGCTGCCACGGTTTTGCGGCGGCCTGGCCGGCTACTTTGGCTACGACGCCGTGCGCTACATCGAGAAAAAGCTGGAAGCCTCCTGCCCGCCCGACACCCTGGGCTGCCCCGACATCTTGCTGCTGCAGTGCGAGGAACTGGCAGTGATCGACAACCTGTCGGGCAAGCTGTATTTGATTGTCTATGCCGACCCGGTCCGCCCGGAGGCCTATGCGAATGCCAAGAAGCGCTTGCGCGAGCTGAAAGAGCAACTCAAATACTCGGTCAGCGCGCCGGTGGTCAAGCCGACACAAAGTCACACAGCCGAGCGCGACTTTGCCAAGGCCGACTACATTGCCGCCGTGAAGCGCGCCAAGGAGCTGATTGCGGGCGGCGACTTCATGCAGGTGCAGGTCGGCCAGCGCATCAAGAAGCGCTACACCGAGTCGCCTTTGAGCCTGTACCGGGCCTTGCGCGCACTCAACCCCAGCCCCTACATGTACTTCTACCACTTTGGTGATTTTCATGTGGTCGGGGCGTCACCCGAAATTCTGGTGCGCCAGGAGCAGGTCACGCTGGACGGCAAGACGGAGCAGAAAGTCACCATCCGTCCGCTGGCCGGCACGCGGCCCCGTGGCGCCAGCCTGGAGCTGGACAAGGCGGCCGAAGCGGAGTTGCTGGGCGACCCGAAGGAGCGCGCTGAGCACGTGATGCTGATCGACCTGGCGCGCAACGACATTGGCCGCATTGCCAAAATTGGCAGCGTGAAAGTGACTGAGGCCTTCAGCGTGGAGCGCTACAGCCATGTGATGCACATCGTGAGCAACGTCGAGGGCACGCTGCTCGACGGCATGACCAGCATGGACGTGCTCAGGGCCACCTTTCCGGCCGGCACGCTGACCGGCGCGCCCAAGGTGCACGCCATGGAGCTGATCGACCAGCTGGAGCCGACCAAGCGCGGCCTCTATGGCGGCGCTTGCGGTTACCTGAGTTACGCTGGTGACATGGACGTGGCGA
>DATCIC010000513.1:0-4071 GCA_036508025.1 Rhodoferax sp.
CCAATGGTTGACGGTTTCTCTTGACGAGCGCAACGCGCGGCGCGTCAAGCAACTGGCAGACCGCGCAGAAATGCTCTATGGCAGCCTGGAGGAGCCGCAACTGGCCCTGCTGCGCGAGCGCGTTGCGGCGCTGCCGTTTGACGCTGACTTGCGCGAGCGCGAGAGCCAGCGCCGCCACCAGGAGGTGCTGCAAACCTTGCGCCAAGTCCAGAGCGGCACGCCCAGCGACAAGCCGGTTCGCGCAGCGCTGCACGCCTGGCTGGCGCGCGCCGTCAGTTCGCCCGATCCTGTCTATCGAAATCAGCAGGAAATGGCGACGCAGGCGACCTGCCAGACCCTGGCCGCCCTGCACAACAGCACGACACCGGCACAGCGGCTCGCAGCCATCAAAACGCTGCAAAGCTACGCGGCCGACGCCCGTTCCTTGCTGGCAGCCGGGCGTTGAGGCCTGGCAACCTCCGCATAAGATCAGTCCATGGCCATCAGCGTTTTTGATCTCTTCAAGATTGGTATCGGACCGAGCAGCTCGCACACGGTGGGGCCGATGCGCGCGGCGCGCCTGTTTGCCCAGACGCTGGAACGCGAGCACTGGCTCGACGCCACCCAGAGCGTGACCTGCGAGTTGTATGGCTCATTGGGGGCCACCGGCAAAGGTCACGGCTCCGATGTGGCGGTCATGCTCGGCTTGATGGGCCACGCGCCCGACACGGTGGACGTGGCAGCGGTATCCGGCCTGATCCAGACCGTGCGTGCCCAGCAGGCGCTGGCGCTGCTGGGCGTCAAGCCGATTGTGTTCAAGGAAAAAGAGCACTTGCTGATGTACCGCCGCGAGGCCCTGGCCGAGCATCCCAATGGCATGAAGTTCAGAGCCCTTGATGAACAAGGCAACTTGCTGCGACAAGCCAAATACCTCAGTGTCGGTGGCGGTTTTGTGGTCACCGCAGGCAGCCCCAATGAGGCCGTGTTGAGCGAGTACCAGAAAGTGCCTTACCCCTTCACCTCGGGCGCTGAACTGCTGGCGACTTGCCAGCAGCAGCGCTTGAGCATTGGCGAGTTGATGTGGGCCAACGAGCGCACCTGGCGCAGCGATGATGAGATTCGTGCGGGTCTGCTCAACATCTGGCGCGTCATGCGCGAATGCGTGCAGCGCGGCTTGAGTGTGGAGGGCCTGCTACCCGGTCCGTTTAAGGTGCAACGCCGCGCCCCGATGCTGGCGGCCCAATTGCGCGAGCGCGCCGAGCAAGCGCTGGCCGATCCGTTGTCGGTGCTGGATTGGGTCAATGTCTATGCCTTTGCCGTGAATGAAGAAAACGCCGCGGGCGGGCGCGTGGTCACCGCACCGACCAACGGCGCGGCCGGTGTGATTCCGGCGGTGCTGCACTACTGCGACCGCTTTGTTCTGAGCCAGCACGGACGAGCGGGTCATACCCATGCGGCCGGGCACAACAGCGTCGACGACGCGGTGATCAATTTTTTGATGAGCGCCGCTGCCATTGGCATGCTGTACAAGCTCAACGCCTCCATCAGCGGCGCCGAAGTGGGTTGCCAGGGCGAGGTTGGCGTGGCCTGCTCAATGGCCGCCGCCGGCTTGACCGCGGTGATGGGCGGCAGCCCCGAGCAGATTGAAAACGCCGCCGAGATTGGCATGGAGCACAACCTGGGCCTGACCTGCGACCCCATCGGCGGCCTGGTGCAGGTGCCCTGCATTGAACGCAACGCCATGGGTGCGGTCAAGGCCGTGAACGCGGCCCGCATGGCGATGGCCGGCAACGGCCAGCACGTGGTGTCATTGGACAAGGTCATCAAGACCATGCGCGAGACCGGCGCCGACATGAAAACCAAATACAAGGAAACCTCACGCGGGGGGCTGGCGGTGAATATTGTGGAATGTTGAGATCATTTGCTGAATTCTTTGACTGGGTTCTTTCGCTGTTTCGTCAGTTTTTGGATATTGCTTTTCTTGCCTATTTTTCCTCCACTCACTCCCCCCGCCGGGCGAAAGAGGGGCGGGGGGAGTGAGTGGGGGAAGAATCAGCAAAAAACCAGACGACACAGAAGCCAAAACTCTCAGGGATAGACCCTGCCCCAAAAGACAAAAACCAAGGTCACACCGGCCACACCACCCCATGGTCATTCAGGATCGCATCCAATGGTATGTCATGCGGCTCGGGCTCAAAGTCAGGCAAAAAACTTGTTGCAAACCCGAGCCCGACGGTAAACGGTTGGGGTATCAGCGTGGCCAGCATGCGGTCATAAAAACCGCCGCCATAACCCAGCCGGTAGCCGCCCGCTGCATAACCCACGCACGCCACAAACAGCAGGGTGGGCACAATGATCTTGGTGTCCTTCGGTTTCAGGATGCCGTAAGCGTCTTCTTCCATTGGGCAGCCGGGGTACCACGCATGGAAAGTCATGGTTTTGTGAACTTTGTCCACCACCGGCAGTCCAATCATGCGAGGTTGAGGCTGGTCGATCAGTTCACCGTCTTCTTTCCACCGGTGAAGCGCTGGCAAGGGGTCAAATTCACCCTTGATCGGCCAGTAGGCGCCAATGACAGCATCCGGGCGACCGACCAGCCAAATGCGCATCACCCGCTGCAACAAGTTGGCGCGTTGTAGTCGATCCGGGAGATTCAGACGTTGTTCAACCAAGCGTTTGCGCAGGGCTTTTTTGGCCTGCGCTTTCTTTTCATCAGTTGTATCCATAATCTCCACATGCAGTTCTCTACCATTTTGACATCGATTGCGCTGCTGGGCGTGTTGACCCTGTCGGCAAATTCACCGGCGCAGGCGCAGTCCAGGGTGGCAGGCACCACGGCCGCCGACCAGACTATTCTGGAGATGAACCAGGCCTTCAAAAAAGGCAATACCAAACGTCTAACCGAGCTGTTGCCCCAGATGCGTGACCACACCCTGGAACCCTGGGCCGCTTATTGGGAGCTGCGTGCCCGCCTGGACACTGCCAGCCCGGCTGAAATCCAGTATTTTTTGAACCGCTTTGCCGGCACCTACCAGGAGGACCGCTTGCGCAATGACTGGCTGCTGCTGCTCGGGCAACGGCAGGAATGGGGCACCTTCATGGCTGAATACCCCAACTACCGCATGAACGATGACCGTTCGGTCAAGTGCTACGCCTTGCTGACCGATTTCAATTCAAGCGAACGCGATGTGCTGCAACAAGTGGAGACCCTGTGGTTGGCCCAGCGCGATGCCGATGCCGGTTGTGCGGCGGCGGCCGAGCAGCAGCTCAAGGCCGGAAAGCTCCTGCCCCAGACGGTCTGGCTGCGTGCGCGCCTGGGCTTCGAAAACGACAACCCGCGCATTGCCACCCAGGCGGTGGGCCTGCTCAATGCCGAATGGGCCAACACCGTCAGCGCCATCTACAACATGCCCGAACACTACCTGGAAGGCAAACTGCTGGCCTTGCGTATGCGTACCAAAGAACTGGTCACGCTGGCCATGATTCGCCTCGCTGCCAAAGACCCCGACGCCGCAGCCGTTGAAATTGACAAGCTGCGCTGGAAAACCCAGCTCAGTCAGGAAGAGCGCAGTTGGGTCTGGGGCGTGATCGCCAAGCGCGCCGCCATGCGTCTGTCTGACAAGTCGCTGGCCTACTTCATGCATGGACAAGACCGGCAGATGCACGCCGACCATCTGGCCTGGAAGGTGCGCGCGGCGTTGCGGGCCGGCAACTGGGCGCAGGTGGCCGTCGCCACTGCCGCCATGAGCGAGAACCAACGCCAAGACCCAGCCTGGGTCTATTGGCGCGCACGCGCTCTGCTGAAGCTGGCCAAAACACCGGCCGACCATGTCGAGCCGCAGCGCCTGTTGCAAAGCATTGCCAGCGTGCGCGGCTTCTACGAGCAACTGGCACTGGAAGAATTGGGCCAGCGCGTGACCGTGCCCGCAGCGCCCGCCGCGTTGACAGCCGAAGAAAAGGCCGCGGCCCGGCTCGACCCCGGCCTTGATCGCAGTCTGTATGCGATTCAAATCGGCTTGCGCAGCGAGGGCGTGCGCGAATGGAACTACAGCGTCAATATGCACCAGCGCGGCGGCATGAACGACCGCGAAC
>DATCIC010000514.1:0-17227 GCA_036508025.1 Rhodoferax sp.
TCCCGTAACCTGGCCAATCCAAAAGTTTCTGCAACGACGCTTGCGCAGCAGGTTTGCTCGTTGTGCCACGGTATCGACGGAAGATCGACCAACCCGAACTTCCCCAATCTCGCTGCACAGCAACCAACGTACTTCATGGCACAGATGAAGGCATTTCGCAGTCACAACCGCCTCGATCCGGCCGGGTATGAATACATGTGGGGACTGAGCCGGAGTTTGACCGACGACCAAATCAAGGGTTTGGCGGACTACTATGCGGCGAAGACTCCAGCGCCTATACCGGGAGCAACTGCTGATGCGACAGCCATCGCAGGGGGGAAGAGCATTTTTGAACAGGGTGTTGCCGAGAAGGGGATTCCACCCTGCAGCGCTTGTCATGGCCCGCAAGCGCAGGGCAATGAGCAATTCCCGCGACTCGGGCATCAGCATTCAGACTACATCATTAAACAGTTGACGGTTTTTCAGCGCACCGAGGAACGCCCCGAGGGGGGCATCATGAAGACCGTGGCCCATGAGCTTACACGCAAGAACATGGAAGACGTGGCGGCTTATCTTCAGGATTTTCCGGCGCAATAGGACTCCATTGTTGCGTCGAGGTCGGTCCTACTCCTTTCCCGGCACATCGCCGCGTCGGCATACCTGATCAAGCCGTCGGACTCTTCGCTGTCGTCGGGATAGACACTGACACCGATACCACTGGTAACAGTGATTTCGTGTCCATCGAGCAGGAGTGGACGGCTGTCAACGGGCCGTCAAATGGCCGACTCGTCCAATTCACCAGTGCGAATGCGCACGACACGCTCCACGGCGGTGATGAATATCTTGCCGTCGCCGATCTTGCCAGTGTGGGCGGCCTTGACGATGGCATCGACACAACGTTCCACGTCAGCCGTCTTGACCACCACTTCGACCTTGACCTTGGGCAGGAAGTCAACGACATACTCGGCGCCCCGGTAGAGCTCGGTGTGGCCCTTCTGGCGGCCAAAACCTTTGACCTCGGTGACAGTGAGGCCGGTGACGCCACATTCGGCCAGTGCTTCACGCACTTCTTCGAGCTTGAACGGTTTAACGATGGCGGTGATCTGTTTCATAACGGTCCTTCAGTGAGTTGAGCGCTCAGGCGCGAAATTTATTGGTAATAGGATAACGCCAATCCTTGCCAAAGCTGCGGTGCGTCACACGAATCCCCACCGGGGCCTGGCGCCGCTTGTATTCGTTGATCTTGATCAGGCGCGTGACCTTTTCGACGTCAAGCCGGGCAAAGCCCGCCGCAATGATGTCTTCGATGCTCTGGTCGTTCTCCATGTAGCGCTCCAGAATCGCGTCCAGCACCTCGTAGGCAGGCAGGCTGTCCTGGTCTGTTTGGTCCGGGCGCAACTCGGCACTCGGCGGGCGGGTGATGATGCGCTCTGGAATCGGCGTCTGGCCAGTGCCATAGGGATCGTGTTCATTACGCCAGCGCGCCAATCTAAACACCGTGGTTTTGGCCAAATCCTTGATCACGGCAAAGCCACCGGCCATGTCGCCATAGAGCGTGCAGTAGCCGGTGGCCAATTCGGACTTGTTGCCGGTGGTCAGCACGATGCTGCCGAACTTGTTGGAGAGCGCCATCAGCAGCGTGCCACGAATGCGGGCCTGAATGTTCTCCTCGGTGGTGTCCTCGGCCAGGCCCTGGAACTCACCGGCCAGAGATTTCTTGAAAGCCTCAAATTCCGGCACGATGGAGATTTCGTCATAGCGCACACCCAGGCGCGCCGCCATCTCGCGGGCATCGATCCAGCTGATGTCCGCCGTGTAGGGCGATGGCATCATGACGGTGCGAACCCGCTCCTTGCCCAGCGCGTCCACCGCCAACGCCAACACCAGGGCAGAGTCGATGCCACCGGACAGGCCCAGAATCACGCTGGGGAAGCCATTCTTGCCGATGTAGTCGCGCAACCCCAGCACCAGCGCGTCCCACAGGTCGGCGTCCAAGCTGCGCTCTGGCGCTACATCTGCTGTCAAATAAATAGCTTCATACGCCCGGCTGACTTGGACTACAAGCTCATTTTGTATAAAACTGGGCGCACGAGCGGCGACCTCACCATTGGCATTGAGGGCAAATGAGCGGCCTTCAAACACCACCTCATCCTGCGCCCCCACCAGGTGCGCATAGACCAGCGGCAAACCGCAGGCCCGCACCCGTTCACGCATCATCTGCTCACGCTCGTCGCCCTTGCCGACGTGAAAGGGGGAGGCGTTGATCACGACCAACAGCTCGGCGCCGGCGGCTTGGGTCTGCCGTGCGGGCGCTTCAAACCAGGCGTCCTCACAGATCAGCAGGCCGACCTTGATCTTTTGGCCCATTTTGTCGGCTTCGCCCGCTTCAAACACGCAGACGTCGTGCCCCGGTGTGAAATAACGGCGTTCATCAAAGACCTGGTAGTTGGGCAGCTCGCGCTTGGCATAAGTGGCGATCACCGCGCCTTCGCGCAAGACACTGGCGGCATTGTGCCGCCTGGATACAGCCACCGAGCGGGTTCGGCTGTCACCCCCGGTTGGATGCCCGACCACCACGATCATGTCCTTTAAACCGGCCAGTTCAAGTGCCACTGTTTTCACCGCGTCGTCACAAGCGGCAATGAACGCGGCCCGCAGAAACAGGTCTTCGGCGGCATAACCGCAAATAGAGAGTTCGGGGGTCAACAACAGGCGCACCCCTTCGGCATAGGCCGAACGCGCCGACCCAATGATTTTTTTTGCATTGCCCGCCATGTCACCGACCACAAAATCGAGTTGGGCAACGCAGAGCTTGAGTGTCATAGGGCGGTCAATAAAAGTTAAAAGCGGTCAGTCACGAATCAGGTAATTATCCTAAATATCCTGATGAACAAGCCAAAAAACCCAACGCCAGTGTCGATTCTCACAAAGTCGTGAACAAAGCATCTTTCAAAATCGATGACTTACAAGTCACTGATTTTCTGGTTTTGAACTTTTTTCTCACTAAGTACTGAATTGACCCAAAATTTTCTCACTAAGAACTTATCCGGAAATAAATGACAATCACTGCCCATGCGCGAGGTCCGCGCGTGGCGGAAAGATGGCAAAAGCGAAAGCATGGGAAGTCACTGATGATTTTTGGAGCCGAGTTGAGCCACTGATCCCAGTGCGTCAACGTTCTGCAGAGCAGTCTTACGCCCGAAAGGCTGGCGGTGGACGCAAAGCCAAAGACCCGCGACTCGTCTTTGAGGCAATCGTCTATGTGCTGAGAACTGGTTGCCAGTGGAGAGCGCTACCCTTTGAGCGTTATGGCAGCGCCACTGCGATCCACGCTCGATTCCTGGAGTGGGAGAAGGCTGGAGTTTTTGAAGCACTGTGGAAATCCGGGCTGGCCGAGTACGATGAATTTGAAGGCATTGCCTGGCGATGGCAAAGTATTGACGGTGCAATGATGAAGGCACCAATGGCACAGCAAAGTGTTGGCCCCAATCCGACAGATCGGGGAAAAAAATGGGAGCAAACGCCATTTGCTGGTGGACGGTCGTGGCGTCCCGTTGTCGCTCGTCGTGACCGGAGCCAACCGGCATGATGTGTCGCAATTAGAGGCGGTACTTGATGCCATCGTGATTGAGCGACCCAGTCCACCCCTTTTCAGTCAAAATTAACGGCATAGTCGACTGGCCTGGTGGCCGTCAATGCGACAGATCCCAAATCTTGGTATGCCAGTGTCGGTACAAATCTGAAGAGAAGTGGAAATTGGGACACCTTGGTTAAATTTCGATTTATGCAACAACGCCCATATCCATAGGAGTTCACACCAGCGCCGCCGCGTGGCTGTAGCACTTTTTCGGGCAAATCTTGGAGCAGGCGGTGCAGCCGATGCACAGCTCCTGGCGTGCAATCGTCATGACTTTCTTTTCGTATTCCTGGTCGTCGTCATCGTCGTCCAGGTCCACGCGAATGCGCTCGCCATCCTCATTCAGGCCAACGAGTTCGAGCACGCCGCGCGGGCAGACCTTGAAACAACGGCCGCAGCCAATGCATTTTTCTTCGTCCAGGGCAGCCACAAAGGTCGGTGTCCAGGTGGCGCCGCTGGGCAGGGTGACGTTAAAGGTGTTGTTCATGACTCTTCCTAATCAGTTGAGGACAGAGCTGGCTCGCTTCGCGTAGCTGCGGTCTGTCCCGCAAAACCTCATAAGGCCGCTGCGGCCTTGCGCGCCTCCATCAGCGCGGCATGGGCTTCGTGACAGTGTTGGGCGATTTCGAGAATTTTTTCCCAGTTGGTGGGAAGCTCCTCGGACAGGTCGTGCAGGTCCATCTTGGCCTGCGTGGCCCGGGCATTGAGCTTCTTCAGTCGCGTCTTGAGTTCGTCGGCGTCGCTGCTCATGGTCAAGCTCCGTATTGCGCAACGGCCGGATAGGTTCTGATCATGCTCACCGCTTCGTCAAAGAACTTGCTCCCGGCATCGGCCAGTTTGGCCAGTGACGGAAAACCGAAGCGGTGCACGTCGCGCAATTGCTTGTTGACCACGACCAGCCGGCCCGCCAGCAACACCATGCGGCCGAAACCTTCGTGGCTCATCTTCATCATCGGCGACACCATCTGACCGGTTTCGCGCTCGATGGCGACGGCAATCGCGTTGTAGAAAATCTCCAGATGCCACAGGGTCTCGGGGTCCGGGTCGCCCAGGATCGGCAAGGCGCGGCGCTCCTCGGCGGTATGGATATAGGGCTTCAGCAACTCCAGGTCGGTTTTGCCGTCCCAGGTGCCATTGATATCCTGCGCACGCAGCTGCTTGACCAACTGCTGCACAAAGGGCAATGCCATCAAGGTCTCGTCGCTGGCGGGGGCCTCAATCACGGTGGATTCTTCAGTCATGGTGTTACCTCATCTTCTTCAAAGTCGAAAGAGCGTTCGCTGTCCTTGGCCAGCGCCTTGCGCAGCCAGGGCGGTGGCGTGCCCTTGAGCACGCCCTGCAGCTTCTCCAGGATTTCGGCAATCGATTCAGGTTGCGGCACCTTGATGGGATGGATCTTCATGGCCACCACGCGCGCCGCACCGGAGCCACCGATGGCGGCCACGTAGAGAATGGCGACGTCCTTGATGGCGTCCAGCTTGGGGGCGAGCTTGTCCTCGTCGCCGTCCTCCTCCAGCTTGTCGCCGAAATCGAAGCTCTCGATAAAGCGGTGCCCCTCGGGCGACACGTCATAAACAACGATGCTCTTGGCCCAGCCGAAGTGCGCGTCAACGCGCTCTTTGTCCTGGGTGGCGAAGGCAATTTTCATAAGGCACTCCTGGGTTGAAGTTGAGTCAGGCACTGGCCGTGGCCAGGTTCGTGGGGGTGAGGGTTGAATCGGAAATTGGCTCGCCGCGGGGCGCTGGCTCGCCGGTCGCCGCGCGCAGCGCTTCTGGCGTCAGCGGCCAGTCGCCCGGATGGTGGTGCTCAATCTGGTCGATCATGAGGTTGGCGATCTCGAAGATCAGGTCCATGGTGCCGCGGTAGCCCACCATGCAGCGGTGCGCGTTGCCGATGCGGTCAAATACGGGGAAGCCGATGCGCAACAAAGGTTTCTTGAGTCGTTCAGCGGCCTGGCGACCATGCGAATGCGTGATCAGCAGATCGCAATCGGCCGCACCACGCTCCAGGTCTTCGAGGTCACCCAGTACCACCTGCGCGGCCGGCAGCAGCGCGTGGGCCGGCGACTTGGTGGTGCTGACGCAGCAGCGCAACTCGGCCCCCATCTCATGCAATAAACTGCCCACGGCCAGCAGCAAGTCGGGCTCGGCACCAATCGCCACCTTGATGCCGCCGGTGTAGAAATGGCCGTCGAGCATGGCATCGAGCAGCTGGCTGCGTTGGCGCCGGTATTTGGCTGGCACGGCCCGGCCGGAGAGCTGCGCGAGGCGCTGCAGCAGGCGGTCATTGACTTCCAGTCCGGTCAATCGTTCGAATACCTCTAACGGCGTGCCGGCAATCGCCTGCAGCGCCTCGGCGCCTTCGCGCGTTTGCTCGCCCACGCCAATCGTGAAGCTGGATGCGCCCGCCGCGCGGATCTGCTCCAGGGTGGTGCCGCCCAGCGTGGTGCCGCGCCAGTCGGGCGGAATGTGACCGTCGAGCGAGCCGGAAATATCGGGCAGCACGATGACCGAGAGGCCAAAGGCCTGGATGACCTCGCGCAGCTCGTCGATGTCAGCCGGCGACAGATGACTGCCAGGTAGCAAAGTGACCTGGTCCGCTTTCACCGGCAGCGGCTTGACCAGTGTTTTCACGATGGCGGTGATGGCATGTTTGTAGCCATCTTCGAAGGCGCCCACGTAGTCGGGTGTCGAGACGTAGACGATCTCGGTGTCGTCGAGTTCGGGCTTGCGCTTGCGCGCTGTGACGAGGTAGCCGTCCACATCGTCGCCCTTGGTTTCGGTCAGGCCGGTCGAGCAAATGGCGATGATTTTGGGCGCGGCGCGCTTGCGGATATTGAGCAACGCCGCTTCAATGTTGTCGTAACCGCCGAGGATGGAGGTGACCTCGTTCATGGCCGTGGTCTGCAGCGGAATCGCTTCCTTGAAGTGGCGCACCAGCAGCACCAGGCCGAACGAGGTGCAGCCTTGCGAGCCGTGCATTACCGGCATGCAACCATCGAGCCCCAGGAAGGCGAGGGTCGCGCCCAGCGGCTGGCTCATCTTGAGCGGATTGACGGTGCAGGCTTTTTTGGATTCGACGACGCTGGCCATGGTGGATGGGTCTCGGTGGGTGTGGGGTTCAGTTCGGCACTTCTTCGGGCTCCAGGCCCATCGCCTTGGCGGCGACGTCCGCCAGGAAGCCCATGGGTTGCGCGATCGGTGACACTGCGCCCAGCGTTTCGCCATCGTCGCCCCAGGGCGCTGGAATGCGCACCTGCTGCCACACCGGGTTGTAGATGGCACGGTCAATTTCGCGCACCAGCTCGACCATGCCTTCATAGCCGCCGTAGGGGTGGTAACGCTCCTGGTTGATGTCGAGCCAGGGCATGCGGGCTTTGAGCGCCACAAACTGCGAGCGGCCACCGGAGAGCATGATGTCGGCGCGGGCGTCGCGCAGCATGTTGTACATCTCGCGCGGTGTCATATCGTCGATCATGTGGGCATCGTCGCCCATGATCTCCTTGATCTTTTGCTTGTCCTCTTTGGTGCTCTTCTTGACGCTGGTGCCGGCAATCTCCAGACCGGCTTCCTGCAGCGCAGCCACCACCGACCAGGACTTGACACCACCCGTGATCAGCAGGGCTCGCTTGCCGGTAAGGCGTTGCTTGTAGTGCGCGATGCGGCTCCAGGCCCGCGCTTCCTCGACTTCGATCAGGCGCTCGGTTCGGCCCAGCAGGTCGTCGGGCGCGCCTTGCTTGACCAGCAGCTGCGCAATCTGGCGCAAGGTGTCGCTCATGTCGCCGATGCCGTAGAACGAGCCTTCAAAGTAGGGAATGCCCCAGCGCTGCTCCATCTTGGTCGCGATGTTGATCATCGACTTGGAGCACACCATCATGTTGACCTTGGCCCGGTGCGCGCTGGCGACCTCCTTGTAGCGGCCGTCGCCCGAGATGCACGAGAGGATGCGGATGCCCAGCGCGTCCAGCAGCGGCTTGACCTGCCACAGCTCGCCGACCAGGTTGTACTCGCCGATGATGTTGATGTCGTAAGGGGTGGTGAACTCCGGCTCGACCGTGCCGATCACATAGTCCAGCAGAGCCTCGGCGCCCAGTTTGTTGCCCAGATTCTTGGGGCCGGCGAAGCCCGGCGCATTGACCGGGATGATCGGTTTGCCAAACTTCTCGGTGGCGCGCTGGCACACCGCTTCAATGTCGTCACCGACCAGCGCGGTCACGCAGGTCTGGTAAACAAAGACGGCCGGCGGATCGTATTTCTCGACGATCTCACGGATCGATTTGAACAGGCGCTTTTCACCGCCATAGATGACGTCGAGTTCGTTGATGTCGGTGGTGAAACCGGTACGGTAAATTTGCGGGCCGGACGAGGCGCTGTGCCGGTTGTCCCACGAATTGCCCTCGCAGGCAATCGGCCCGTGCACCAGGTGCGCGACGTCCGCGATCGGCTGCAAGGCAATCTTGGCGCCGTCAAAGGCACAGCCGCCGGCTGCCGCGCCGGGGTTGAGCTGCTTGGTGCAGCCCTTCTTGCGCTCTTTCTCGCTTTTGCCCTGGTTCTTGTCACAACCAGGCTCATCGAACACTTCGGCGATCTTGGCCTTGAGCGAGACTGACATGAAAGACTCCTGACATGGTGGGTGCACTCTTCAATGCATTTTTGATGCCAGGAAAAAACTGCCTTCTAAAGATGTTTTGGCCGGGGTTTGCCGCGTCGGACACTACGCTCTGGCAGGTTTGAAGGAATTGCGACAAACGGTTTGCGACAGAACGGCTTATGCGGGCCTTCGTGTGCCCCATTGGAGCCTGCATTGACCCTTTGTTAAGGGCGCCATGCCGCCCAGCAAGCGCTCCCCGTCAGCATCTGATTGCTATTAATTTAATAGCTTCTTGCGCATATTCGACGGGGGCTATAGGCCTAAATGGCATATGGCGATACCTCAAACTTCGGATGCCGGTGCCGGATGCGGCGCATCGTCACCCCAACGCCCAGGCGGCTTGGCAGGTTAATGGCGGGAGAACAGATCGCGCAGCTTGCACAGGGTGGTTGTGATGTCGAAGCGGGTATCGGCCAGCGCTTCTCCGGCCATGATCTTTCTCAGCGCAATGAGCGGATCAGTCTCTCCGGTCAGCAATACTTGAGCGCCCCATTTCTCCATATGGCGCATATAGCCGTCGCCCGCACTGGCTGCGATCATGATCTCGACGCCATGAAGTGGATGGGGGCCATCATCCTGGAAATGGTGCGGCAATTGTTCCTTGGTGAGCAGGACACGCTGGGGTTCGGGTATCGGCGTTCCCGGCTGGCAGTCAAACACCAGCCAGTCCCGGGTCTGGCCGGCATGTCCGGACACCTTGGTCCAGTTGTCATTTGTGGCGACAGCAATTTTCATGGTTCAGGTGTCAGGTGATTCAGGTCAGCCTTCAGTCGGCAGCTTGTCACCACTCAAGTGCAGCTGCATCCAGCGCTGCAGCTCGGCGACGTGCTCGGCATCGGCGAGCTGGCCGAAACGCAAAGCAGCCTCGCTTTCGAGCTGAATGGTATGGGCTAAAAATTCTTCTACGGTATGCATGTATTTCCTTTGTCAAAAGCCGATCTCAAACCACACCGGCTCGTGTTGGCGCAAGGTCGCAATCAGGTCCAGCGTGGCTGGCACCAGGGCATGAATGCCATACCAGACCTCTTCATGGCGGGGTTGCACATCCTGTTCCAGCAGTTGCTGCAGACACTCCCAGCCATGCCAGTCAATCTGGACCAGGCGCCGGCGCAGGGGCTCTGGCAGATGGGCCAGGGTCTGCGCGATGACCAGCAGGTGGGCCTCGACACGCTGCAAGGTGTTGGCGCTGGCGAACAGCTCAGCTTCACTCTGCATCTCCGCCAACAAGGTGCAAACGACGTGCCCGCTGGCCTGCAGGATGTTGTATTGCATCAGGGACAGCATGGTCTTCCTTCCTTAAGCGGCCAGCGCAGAAACACGTCGCGCGTTGGCTTAGTCGTCGGTCAGTACATCCAGCGACACCAACTGCTCATGCAGCGCATGCCTTGCACGCCAGAGGGCTTTACCGGCGATGAGCGGGTCGCGGCCTTCAAAGGCAGCCACCGCTTCGGCCTCGTTCCAGTAAACATAGCGTTCCCCTTGGGAGGTGGCCAGCGTTTCCATCTTGCGGACAAAATCTTCTTTGTCATAGGCAAACCAGGCGCGCGGATGGCCTTGATCAGGGAGTTCAACAACATAGATCACGGCAAGCTCCCAGTGGGGTTATTTCAGATTTATTCCACGCCTTCAGCCGTGGCCTTGGCCCACACCGCGTGGCGCAGGCGCTGTGTGATGCCCGCCGGGCTGGCGTCGAAAACCCGTTGTGCCGCCGACAAGGCGTTTTGTGCCATCGCGGCTTCCGCCAGCGTGAACGGCAAGCGACCAGCCGCATGGGTGGCCCCAGGGACGGCCTTGGTGATGGCTTGCCGGTTCGGGTGCTCTTCCATCGATATCAGGCTGTCCGCCTCGCGCACGCCGTCCAGGCAGACCCAGCCATCAATGACCTCAACCTTGCGACCATCCTGCGTGGTCTTGATGCAGGTGGGGACCGGTGCCGTGTCTATTTTGGTGAGTACAGAGCCAGAGAATTCATCGACCATGAGGTACTCCAGTAGGGTAAAGCGCAGGTAAGAAAAAAAGGGCTGGGACATCAGTCCCAGCCCTTTTTCCAGCTTAGCGAATGATGTCGTAGCTGTAATCCGTCTTCGCGATTTCCATGGTGTTGCCATCGAGCGCTTCAAAGAACTCGTCGAGCAACATCACCAGCACGCGCATCGCGCCGTCATAGCCCCAGGTGGCGTAACGATGGTAGTGATGACGATCAAAGATCGGGAACACCAGGCGCACCAGCGGCGTCTTGGTATCGCGTTCCAGGAACTTGCCGTAGGTATTGCCGATCATGAAGTCCACCGGCTCCGTGAACAACAGCGAACGCAAGTGCCACAGATCGCGCTTCGGATACGCCTTGCAGCCGGCGCCGTAAGGCGATGAGGCAAACAGGGCATTCATCTTGATTTCCCACTCTTTGCCGCCATTGGTGGACAAGACGTGGGCGGGTTCGGCACCGAGCTCCAGCAGGAACGCGGAGTAGCCCAACATCTGGTCCGGGTCACCGTACAGCGCGTAGCGCTTGCCATGCAGGTGCGCCTGGCTGTCGGCCATGGCGTCAACCAGTTCGCCCCGTTCTTTTTCCAGAACAGCGGGAATCGGTTTTCCGGTCAGACGTGAGATTTCCATCAGGAACTTGTCGGTACCCGCCACGCCCACCGGTGCATTGAGAACCACAACTTCCTGGCCGTGCTCGGCGATGAACTTGGAGGTCTTCTCGCAGCAGTATTCCTGGAACACGATGGTGGCTTTGGCATGCAGTGCCGCGATCACTTCTTCCTTGGTGGTGCCACCGGCGTACATGCGGAACTCGCCATCGGTTGGCGTATTCCAGTTGCCCGATGGGTCGCAAAGAACATTCACTTTGACACCGAACAGATCGAAAATCCGGCGGATTTCCTTCATGTTGCCAACGACAAAGCCGTCAAAGCCGCCAATGAAGTTGATGCTGTCATCGGGTACACGCACCAACGGCTCGGTGGTCTTGGCCTTGCCGTCCCAGAAGTGGCGCAGCACGCCCATCAGCGCATTGTCGTAGCCCGTTATGTGGCTGCCGACGAAGGCCGGGGTGTGGGCAAACGGCACGTCGAATTCTTCAGGAATGCTGCCCTTTTGCTTGCTGGTCTTGATGAAGGCGTCAACGTCGTCACCGATGACTTCGGCCATGCAGGTGGTCGAGACCGCGATCATGTCGGGCTTGTACAGGCTGTAGGCATTGGCCAGGCCATCGACCATGTTGTTCAGGCCACCGAACACGGCGGCATCTTCCGTCATCGAGGAGCTGACGCAGGAGGTCGGTTCCTTGAAATGGCGCGAAAAGTGCGAACGGTAGTAGGCCACGCAGCCCTGGCTGCCGTGCACGAAGCTCAGCGTCCTGGCGAAGCCGTTGGCGACAAAGACGGCGCCCAGCGGCTGGCACGCTTTGGCCGGATTGACGGCGAGTGAATCGCGGGCGAAATTCTTTAGCTTGTAGTCTTCGGTCTTGGTCCATTCGACGATCGACTTGACGGTCTCGTCGGAATGGTTGAACTCGAACTCTTTCTTCTTGCTGAAGAGTTCTTGGTACTCGGGTTCACGGAACAGCAGTTCGTGGTCGATGATCTTGGCGGCTGATTGAGGCATGGCTGGCTCCAAAAGTTTGCGGTTAGTCAGAAAAGGTGGCCAGTACACACCGGCCACCGGGTTTTAAGCGGCTTTCTTCCAGGGCGCCTTGGTCAGACCCCAGATCGGGCTGGAAATGGCCATGTCCATGTCACGGGCAAAGATGGCAAAGCCGTCATAGCCGTGGTACGGGCCGGAGTAATCCCAGCTGTGCATCTGACGGAAAGGCACGCCCATCTTCTGGAACACGTACTTCTCTTTGATGCCGGAGCCGACCAGATCCGGTTTGATCTTGTCGACGAAGTGCTCGAACTCGAAGCCCGTGACGTCGTCATAGATCAGCGTGGCGTCCTTGATGTAGTGGGTGGTGCGCTGGTAGTCGTCGTTGTGGCCGAACTCGTAGCCGGTACCGACGACGATCATGCCGAGGTCTTCGTAGGCGCCGATCACGTGACGCGGACGCAGTCCGCCGATGTACAGCATGACGGTCTTGCCTTCCAGGCGCGGCTTGAATTTGTCCACCACGGCTTGCATCAGCGGCTTGTACTTGGCGATCACCTCTTCCGCCTTGGCCTTGATGGTGTCGTCGAAGTGGCTGGCGATCTCGCGCAGACTCTTCTCGATCATGGTCGGGCCGAAGAAGTTGTATTCCACCCATGGAATACCGTACTTCTCTTCCATGTGCCGGCTGATGTAGTTCATCGAGCGGTAGCAATGCAGCACATTGAGTTTGGCCTTGGGGGTGTTCTCGATTTCAGCGATGGTGCCGTCACCGGACCATTGAGATATCACGCGCAGACCCATTTCTTCGAGCAAGATGCGGCTGGACCAGGCATCGCCACCGATGTTGTAGTCACCAATGATGGCCACGTCATAGGGGGTCGAGACAAATTCAGGGTGCTTGTCGGGGTCGACCTTGTCGAACACCCAGTCGCGAATCGCATCATTGGCCAGATGGTGGCCGAGCGACTGGCTCACGCCGCGAAAACCTTCGCAGCGCACGGGCACGATGGTCTTGCCTTCCAATTCCTTGCTCTTCTTTTTCGACACAGCTTCAATGTCGTCACCAATCAGGCCGATCGGGCATTCTGACTGGATCGAGATGCCCTTGTTCAGAGGGAACAGCTCTTGAATCTCGTCGATGATTTTTTCAAGTTTCTTGTCGCCACCGAAGACGATGTCTTTCTCTTGAAAGTCAGAGGTGAACTGCATCGTGACAAAGGTGTCGATACCGGTGGTGCCGATGTAGTAGTTACGGCGGGCCGCCCACGAGTATTGGCCGCAGCCTACGGGTCCGTGGCTGATGTGGACCATGTCCTTGATCGGGCCCCACACCACGCCTTTAGAGCCGGCGTAGGCGCAACCGCGAATGGTCATTACGCCAGGCAATGACTTGATATTGGACTTGACGCCGCAATCGGGCTTGCCTTCTTCAAACGTGCCCAGGTGCTTGGCGCGCCGCTTGGCCATCTTTTCGGGATAGGCCTTCAGCACTTCATCAATCAGGGCCTTGTTCGTGGCCTTGCGCTCTTCAACGGTGGCAGTCATGGGGAACTCCAGTAGGTAAATGTTTTCGTCTGGTACGTAGACCGACCGGATTCGTATTGCGGCGAATCAGGCCGGACTGGGTACCTCTTAGGCAGCAGCCAGTTCTGCCGCGGACTTGCCGACTTGGGTTTCGTCGATCGTGTCCATGATCCCGAATTCCATCAGCATGTCTTCCAACTGATCCATCGTGATGGGTGTTGGGATCGTGCCATTGCCAGCGTTGTTGTGGATCTTGCTGGCGAGCGTGCGGTATTCGGCCGCTTGCTTGGAATCAGGCGCGTATTCGATCACGGTCATGCGACGCAATTCAGCGTGTTGCACGACGTTGTCGCGAGGAATGAAGTGAATCAGCTTGGTGCCCAGCATGCCAGCCAGTGCGTCAGCGAGTTCGTATTCCTTGTCGGTCTGGCGCTCATTGCAAACCAGGCCACCCAAACGCACGCCGCCGGAATTGGCGTATTTCAGAACACCCTTGGAGATGTTGTTAGCCGCGTACATGGCCATCATTTCGCCGGACATGACGATGTAGATTTCCTGCGCTTTGTTTTCGCGAATGGGCATGGCGAAACCGCCGCACACCACGTCACCCAGCACGTCGTAAGACACATAGTCCATGCCGTCATAGGCACCGTTTTCTTCCAGGAAGTTGATCGAAGTGATCACGCCGCGGCCAGCACAGCCAACGCCTGGCTCTGGACCACCGGACTCGACGCAGCGGATGTTTTTGTAACCAATTTTCATCACGTCTTCGAGCTCGAGATCCTCCACCGAGCCGGCTTCAGCGGCCAGCGACAGAATGGTGTCCTGGGCCTTGGCGTGCAGAATCAGACGCGTTGAGTCGGCTTTGGGGTCGCAGCCGACAATCAGGATTTTCTGACCGAGATCGCTGAGCGCTGCCAGTGTGTTTTGAGATGTGGTCGATTTGCCGATGCCACCTTTGCCGTAGAAGGCGATTTGCCGAAGTTTTGCCATTTCAGTACTCCAATTAAGAGAAAGATAAAGAACCAAGGTTGCGTTGCCGCGACGAGGTCAGCTTTCGTGCCTGTTGGTCTTATTCTTCTAGGTTCACGTCGGCCGGACTTGTGTCCGCGCTCCATGGCTATTGCAGCTTCCGTGCCATGTCTCGGGCGTCGCCGACCCAAGGCTGCCAAGTGCCCGTTTCCCAGAGTGAAAACGCGGTTTCCCGGCGCGCTGCGGCGGGTTTTTGTGCTTTGTTGATTTCCCGACAAAAACCCTGTCCCGTGTCGTGAAAATTCCCGGACCGGCCCGCTGCCAGGCCGGTTTGTGTCGTGTTTGCAGGAAGACCGGCCTAGTTTGCACCTGGTACGGTCATTGCTGATAGAAGGGGTCCAAACACCCGGCCCCCTACATCCATTTCAACCACTACGAAGGAATCTTCATGACTGCCACACTAGCCCTCAAAGAGATCGACGACACCGCGTTCGCACGGCTCGAAACCGAGGGGAGACTGCTCAACCCCTTGGTCAAAGCACTCACCAGCAAGCCCGGTCGCGTCGGATTTCGCGGCGAATTGGCGCTGCGCTTTGCCCCCAAGCTGGCTGACGAGGCCCGCCCCCCGGAGCTGCTCTGCGGTCAGGTCATGGCCATCGCCAATGTCGGCGAAAAACACGTTCCGTTTTTTGCCGGTTACCTGTTGAGCTTCGAGTACCTGAAAGACGTGGCGGAAGTGCTGGGCGACACTCTGAGTGCGGGTGGCAAATACTTCCTGTTCTGCAACAACATCGATTTGTCCAAAAAGTACCAGGTGCCTTACAAAGGCGCCATGTTCTACGTGCTGCCGATTGATGAATCCACGGTCTACAACGAGATGCTGAGTCTTTTGTACCTTGAGAAAAATGACCTCAAGAAGAAAGACACCGCTGGCAAACTCGATGCCGTCGCCGACGCTGCGCTCAAGTACGACATCACCTTCGACACCATCACGTACGCCGAAGGTCTGGCACTGATGGGGCCGGTCCGCAACCCCAACGAAAACCGCCCGGTTTGATCGGTGTCTTCCTGCTGCGCGAACCGATCTTGCACCTGTGATGCTCGCCGTACGGGAGTACGGCTGCGCTTCTCGCCGCAACCTCGATTCGCTCGCGACGGAATTCATCCGATCAAACCCAGTTGCCCATGGCAGTGGACGATGAACTCGATCAGCCGCACCGCTGGTACAGCACCAACCTGGTCGGTGTGCCGGCGCCCGTGCTGGCCAGCTGCGCGTTCAATCTCAATCCGGTGCCACTGTCCATCGCCGGTACGCGCGAGACCCATCCGGGTCTGTTCGCGTTGCTGGAACGCAGCCAGGACCTGAACGAGGCGCGCGAGATGTTTGTCCATTACCTGGTCATCGCCTTTGGCCTGCGCAAGCCCGAATCGCATGAGCTCGCCGGCATGGGCATGGCCGAGCAACGTCGCTGGCGCAGCAGCTGGCGCAAGTTGCTGCAGGGCTGGGGCATGGACGCCAATGGCCCCGCTGGCGCCGTTCTCAAAGGCTGGGTTGAAAGCCGCTTCGGCCTGGTGCCCGGCTTCCACAAGGCGCCGCTGGCGCGCTATCCGTCGCCCGCCTGGATGACCTATCTGGAAGAGAAGACGGCCAGCCGCTACCACAACAACAACATCCACCAGCAGTTGGACCTGTTGTACGAATTCTGCCAGTGGGCCTTGCAACGCTTTGCGTTGCCGGGCACCTCTGTGTCCGCCCGCCACCTGCGGCTGTGGCGCGGCAGCACGCGCTGCGAGGAGCAGCTGATCGCCGGTCGGCTGCAAGACCGGCGCTGCACCATGCGGCTGAACAATATTGTTTCATTCAGCCTGTCGCGCGAAGATGCGGCCTGCTTTGGCGACTGGATTTTTGAGGTGCAGATGCCAGCGAGCAAAGTCCTCGTGTTTCCCGGTTTGTTGCCCGGTCAAGTATTGCTGGGTGAACAGGAAGTGCTGGCGCTGGGTGGCGACTATGACGTGGTGGCCTGCTATGCGTAAGTTGTTCGACAAGGCGTTGGGCGCCTACCTGGGGCTGGCCATCGGCGACGCGCTGGGCGCGACGGTGGAGTTCATGCGCCCGCGTGAGATCGCGCTGCAATATGGCATCCACCGCGAGATCATCGGCGGCGGCTGGCTGAAGCTGGCGCGCGGCCAGGTCACCGACGACACGACCATGAGCCTCGCGCTGGGCGCTGCGCTGCTGCAGGGCGGTGAACAAGCACTGCGCGGCCATGCCAATGGTGACGATGCCGTGGTGCGCAGCATCGGCGACGCCTTTGCGCAATGGTTGCGCAGCAAGCCGGTGGACTGCGGCAACACCTGCCGGCGCGGCATCATGCGTTTTTTGCACGATGGGAGCTTGGCCGGTCCGTACAACCCGGGCGACGCTGGCAACGGCGCGCTGATGCGCAACCTGCCGGCCGTGCTGGCCACGCTGGGCAACGAGCCCTTGTTCGCGCCGCTGTCCATCGCCCAGGCCCACCTGACCCATCACCACCCGCTGTCCGACGCGGCCACGCTGGGCCTGGGCCAGTTGCTGCGCCGCTTGCTGGCTGACGCTGACCAGGACGAGTGCCAACGCTGGGCCGGGCAGTGGACCGCCGAGAACCCGGCTTTTGCCTTTGTGCCCTACCGCGGTCGGGCCACCGCCTATGTGGTCGATACGGTGCAGACGGTGCTGCATTTTCTGACGCTGCATGAGGACTTTGAGGCCGCGCTGGTGGCCACCGTCAATCAGGGCGATGATGCCGACACCACCGGTGCCATCGTCGGCATGCTGGCTGGTGCGCGTTGCGGCGCCTCCCGGCTGCCACAGCGCTGGTTGCACCGGCTGCCGCC
>DATCIC010000515.1:0-2757 GCA_036508025.1 Rhodoferax sp.
CCAGTGAGCGCGCCGGCAGTGAATTTGGTCTGCATGTGGCCTCGCGCGCGATCCAGGACGACGCCTTCAATCGCACCCGCTTTGCGGTGGTCTGCCTGCCGCAGACGCTGGCGGCGCCGCTTGCCACCGGCAATGACTGCGTCAGCCTGATCGTGTCGGTGCCGAACAAACCCGGTGCCGTGCACGACCTGCTCGTGCCGCTCAAAAAGCACGGCGTCTCCATGACGCGCTTTGAGTCGCGCCCGGCGCGCTCCGGTCAGTGGGAATATTATTTTTATATCGACCTGCAAGGTCACCCCTCGCAGCCGCATGTGGCTGCGGCACTCAAAGAGCTGCAGAGTCTTTGTGCCTTTTGCAAAGTGCTGGGCACTTATCCCGTAGGTGAATGAATGTTTGAACAACTAGGCCTGATTGGCTGCGGTTTGATGGGCGGCTCCTTTGCGCTGGCGCTCAAACGGGCCGGACTGGTCAAACGCGTGGTGGGCTACAGCAAGTCGCCATCCACCACCGAACTGGCGTGCCGAATGGGTGTCATCGATGTCGAGGCGCCGTCGGCCTTGCTGGCCGTGTCGGGTGCCGACATTGTGCTGATCGCCGTGCCGGTGGCGGCCAGCGAGGCCACCTTCAAGTCCATCAAACACCTGGTCACGCCGCAGATGCTCATCATGGACGTCGGCTCCACCAAACGCGACGTCATCGACGCCGGCAGGCGTGCCCTGCGCGAGCAAATTGGCTCTTTCGTGCCGGCCCACCCCATCGCAGGCAAAGAAGTCTCGGGCGTGGAACACGCCGATGCCGACATGTACAGCGGCCGCCAGGTCATCCTGACGCCGATTGAGCGCACCCTGACCATCCAGCTGCAAAAGGCAATCGATGTCTGGTCGGCGCTGGGTTGCCACGTGGTCCAGATGTCGCCCGAGTCGCATGATGCGGCGTTTGCCGCCGTCAGCCATTTGCCGCACCTGATTTCATTTGCCCTCATGAACGCCATCTCGGGCCAGCCGCAAGGCAAAGACTACCTGTCGCTGGCGGGGCCGGGCTTTCGCGACTTCACCCGCATTGCTGCCAGTGACGCCAAAGTGTGGCGCGACATCATGATCTCGAACCGTGAAGAGCTGCTGGCCCAAACCAAAATTTTCCAGCGCAACCTGCAAGCCCTTGAACTCATGATCTCCAGTGGCAACGGCGACGCCCTGGAAGGCCTGATTGAACAAGCCAGCCTCACCCGCGCCCATTGGCGCATGGCGCAACAACAAAAATAATGTTTTCCACCGCGTTTCTTGATATCCCAGCGCTCACCGGGGTCGGCGGCACGGTTGTGTTGCCCGGCTCCAAGAGCATCTCCAACCGCGTGCTGCTGCTGTCGGCCCTGAGCTCGGGCCGCACCACGCTGCACGATCTGCTGGACTCCGACGACACCCGCGTCATGCTCGACGCCTTGCGCGCGCTGGGCTGTGGTGTGCAGCAATCGGGCAGCACCGTCGAGATTGACGGACTCGGTGGCCAACTCGGGCAGCGCCAAGCCGCGCTGTTCATGGGCAATGCCGGCACCGCGATTCGTCCGCTGACCGCCGCGCTGGCCGTTTTGGGCGGCGACTTTGAACTGCGCGGTGTGCCGCGCATGCACGAGCGCCCAATTGGCGACCTGGTTGACGCACTGCGCCAAATCGGCTGCCACATCGATTACCTGGGGCAGGACGGCTTTCCGCCGCTGCACATTGGCCGACCCAGCTTGAAGCTGGACACACCGATCCGGGTGCGGGGTGATGTGTCCAGCCAGTTTCTCACGGCACTGCTGATGGCGCTGCCCTTGGTGGCCGCGACCCGTGACATCGTCATTGAGGTGGTGGGCGAGCTGATCTCGCGCCCTTACATTGAAATCACGCTCAATCTGCTGGCGCGCTTTGGCGTGCGGGTAGTGCGCGATGGTTGGCAGCGTTTCACCATTCCCGCCGGCAGCCGGTTCAAATCCCCTGGCACTTTGTACGTTGAGGCCGATGCCTCGTCTGCTAGCTATTTTATAGCTGCTGGTGCAATAGCGACGGGGGCTAGAGGCCTGGACTTGGGGTTTTGCCAAAAAGGCTTAAGAATTGAAGGCGTGGGCGCAGATTCCATCCAGGGCGACATCCGTTTCATCGAAGCCGCGCAGATGATGGGCGCGCAGGTGCAGAGCGGCCCGAACTGGCTGGAAGTATCCAGAGGCAGCTGGCCACTCAAAGCCATTGACCTGGACTGCAACCACATCCCGGACGCCGCCATGACGCTCGCCGTGATGGCCTTGTATGCCCAGGGCACGACCACGCTGCGCAACATCGCCAGCTGGCGCGTCAAGGAAACTGACCGCATCGCGGCCATGGCGTGTGAGTTGCGCAAGCTCGGCGCCACGGTCATCGAGGGCGCGGACTTCATTCGCGTGACGCCACCGGCCACTGTCGCCGACTGGCGCGCCGCCAGCATCCACACCTATGACGACCACCGCATGGCGATGTGTTTTTCACTCGCCGCCTTCAATCCGGCCGGTCTGCCGGTTCGGATTGTTGACCCCAAATGTGTGGCCAAGACCTTTCCCGATTATTTTGAAGCGCTGTTCTCGCTCGCGCAGACCTCAGCCGAGGCCATTCCCGTGATTTGTGTCGATGGTCCAACCGCGTCCGGCAAAGGCACCTTGGCGGGCGCCGTGGCCCAGGCACTGGGCTACCATTTGCTCGATTCGGGTTCGCTCTACCGGATCACGGCTCTGGCCGCGCTGCAGGCGGG
>DATCIC010000516.1:0-5568 GCA_036508025.1 Rhodoferax sp.
CCATACAGGTCGTCGTTGAACGTGTCTTCTGCGCGGTAGCGCAAGGTCGCCAAAATATCGGCGCTGACCTCAACTGGCGATTTTTCACCTTGCACGGTGCGCAACCCCAGCATGCCGGGATGGTCCACAAAGCGGTACGGCAATTTCTCGCGCCCGATCACATCATTCACGCTGCGACCCATGAAGCGCTTGACCGAGGCGATGGTGTTTTCAGGGTCGTGGGCTGACGCTGCTTGTGCCTCAAAGCCGATCTGCCGCCCACCACCTTCAAGATAACGGATGATCGAGGGCAGGATGACACGACCCTGCGCGTCTGGCAAACATTCAGCGACCCCATGGCGCACGGAGGCCACCAGTGAATGCGTGGTCCCCAAGTCAATGCCCACCGCAATGCGCCGCTGGTGCGGATTGGGGGTCTGACCGGGCTCGGAAATTTGTAGAAGCGCCATGTTTTCTTTGTTCTGGATTGAGGCGCTATTGTCCCCGCTCCATGGTGTCGATCTGATCGAGGCGGGCTTGCACATCACGCTCAAAGCGCTCGACAAACATCAACGCCCTCACCTGTTGCGCGGCCTGCAAATAGTCGTGTTGATGATCCAGAAATTGCTCGCATTTTGATAGCTCGTCACGCATAGCCAGCTTTACCTGGAGGCCTAAATCATCTAAATCTGCAAGGCTATGGGCATCATCGAGCGCTTCGCGCCAGTCCATTTGCTGCATCAAAAACTCAGGCGGCATCGCGGTGTTGTTCTCGGCATTCACCGCCGCACCGTGCAGTTCACATAAGTAGGCCGCGCGTTTGAGCGGGTCTTTAAGCCGCTGGTAAGCCTCGTTGATACGCACCGACCACTGCATGGCCACTCGCTGCGCGGCAGCCCCTTGCGCGGCGAACTTATCTGGGTGGGCTTCGCGCTGCAGGTCTTTCCAGCGCGCGTCAATGGCAGCTCGGTCTTGCGCAAATTGCGGCATCAGACCAAACAGCTCAAAGTCGTTGGACTGGAGATTCACACCCGAAATGACTCGCCGCAGCCGCAGCGGTCACGCTCTCGTGGGTTGTTGAACTTGAAGCCTTCGTTGAGGCCTTCACGCACAAAATCAAGCTCGGTGCCATCCAGGTAAGCAAAGCTTTTGGGCTCTATCAGGACCTTCACACCAAAGCCTTCAAACACCATGTCTTCGGGCTCAATTTCATCAACATACTCCAGCTTGTAAGCCAAGCCCGAGCAACCCGTCGTTTTAACGCCCAAGCGCACGCCCACACCCCTGCCCCGTTTGGCAAGGTAGCGGGTCACATGCCGTGCGGCGGCCTCAGTTAGCGTAACAGCCATGTTCAGTGCGTCAACATAGCGGCGTGCTTTTTTCGATAGTCATCGACTGCTGCCTTGATGGCATCTTCAGCCAGGATGGAACAATGGATTTTGACCGGTGGCAAAGCCAATTCCTCAGCGATTTCGCTGTTTTTAAGCGCCGCCGCTTGATCCAGCGTCTTGCCCTTGACCCACTCGGTGACCAAAGACGACGAAGCAATGGCCGAGCCACAGCCGTAGGTTTTAAAGCGCGCATCTTCAATCACGCCGGTCTCTGAATTGACCTTGATCTGCAACTTCATCACGTCACCGCAAGCCGGTGCGCCGACCATGCCGGTACCGACCGACTCATCACCTTTGTCGAAGGATCCGACGTTGCGGGGATTTTCGTAGTGGTCAACAACCTTTTCTGAATATGCCATTTTTCTTTCTCCTGTTTGTCGTGCCGGGCCTGTTCCAGCATCCATGACGATACGGTTAATGGGCTGCCCACTGAATCGTGGATATGTCAACGCCCTCTTTGTACATATCCCAGAGCGGACTCAACTCACGCAGCTTGGCCACGTTGACTTTGATGGTCTCTACCGCGTAGTCAATTTCTTCTTCAGTCGTCCAGCGGCCAATCGTCATGCGCAGGCTGCTGTGCGCCAACTCGTCACTGCGGCCCAGGGCACGCAACACATAGCTGGGTTCCAGACTGGCCGAGGTACAGGCCGAGCCACTGGAGACCGCCAGCCCTTTGATGCCCATCATCAAGGACTCACCTTCGACGTAGTTGAAGCTCATGTTCAGGTTGTGCGGCACGCGTTTTTCAAGGTGGCCGTTGATAAACACCTGTTCAACATCTTTCAAACCCGCCAGCATGCGGTCATGCAGCGCCTGAATGCGGATGTTTTCACCCGCCATCTCTTCTTTGGCAATGCGGTAGGCCTCGCCCATACCGACAATCTGGTGCGTCGGCAAGGTGCCGGAGCGCATCCCGCGCTCATGCCCGCCACCGTGCATTTGTGCCTCAATGCGCACGCGTGGTTTGCGCCGCACAAACAGGGCACCGATGCCTTTGGGACCGTAGGTTTTATGCGCAGTCAGGCTCATCAAATCGACCGGCAACTGACTCAAGTCAAACTCGACCCGCCCGGTCGCCTGCGCCGCATCAACGTGAAAAATAATGCCCTTTTCGCGGCAGAGTGCGCCAATGGCGGCAATGTCCTGGATAACACCAATCTCGTTATTCACGAACATGACACTCGCCAAAATGGTGTCAGGACGAATAGCGGCCTTGAATGCGTCGAGATCAATCAAACCATCTTCCTGCACGTCCAGATAGGTGACCGCAAAGCCTTGGCGCTCCAATTCGCGACAGGTATCAAGTACCGCTTTGTGTTCGGTCTTGATGGTAATGATGTGTTTGCCCTTGGTTTGGTAGAAATGGGCAGCACCCTTCAAGGCCAGGTTGTCGGACTCGGTGGCGCCGGAGGTCCAGACAATTTCCCGTGGATCAGCGCCCACCAGGCCAGCGACTTGTTCACGTGCTTTTTCCACCGCGGCTTCCGCTTCCCAACCCCAAGCATGGCTGCGGGATGCGGGGTTGCCAAAATGTTGACGTAACCAGGGAATCATGGCATCCACCACCCGCTGATCGCAAGGGTTGGTAGCGCTGTAGTCCATATAAATCGGGAAATGCGGTGTGGTATCCATTGCGGGCTCGTTACGGCTATTTTGAAAAGGCTGAATTATCGACCGGCAAGTTTTATACTTTTGAAAACGCGTTGCCCAAGGCAAACACTGAATTCGGTATATTCATGCGAATCGGTTTGAGCGTCGGCATGCTGGAAATGGCGCGCTTGAGCGTCGGCTTGTCCTCAATTTGCAGCCCTTTGGCTAATTGGTCGTCCACCAACTTTTGCAGTGTCACAGAGTCCAAAAACTCCACCATTTTTGTATTCAATGAAGTCCAGAGGTCGTGGGTCATGCAACGTGCACCCTCGCCCAAACAATTTTCTTTGCCTGCGCAGTGGGTGGCATCAATCGGTTCATCCACCGACGTGATGATTTCAGCCACCGTGATTTCAGACGGATTTCGCGCCAAGGTGTAACCGCCACCAGGGCCACGGGTGGACTCCACCAGCTCATGGCGCCGCAGTTTGCCGAACAACTGCTCCAGATAAGACAGCGAAATCTGCTGACGCTGGCTGATGGCCGCCAAAGTGACCGGCCCGTTGCTCTGACGTAAACCCAAATCAATCATTGCAGTGACCGCAAAACGGCCTTTGGTGGTGAGACGCATCGCATACTCCTTGAAGCTGAATCGAACTAACTTGACTAATATAGTTGAGTATATCAATAAACCAAGTAATTTACTCGGGTAACTAGACTGATCAGTATTTTTTAGTTTTTCAGAGCGTTTGAGGTGATGAGGACGTTGTCGCTTCCCGCTGCGCCAAAGGCCTGCTCTTTCAAAATTCCCAACTGATCGCGCACCTGAGCCGCCTTTTCGAACTCCAGGTTGCGCGCGTGTTCCATCATCAATTTTTCCAGCCTCTTGATCTCGCGGGAAATGTCTTTCTCGCTCATATCCTCCACCTGAGCGCGCTGCATCGCGTCACGCTCCAATTTCTCGGCCTCTTTGCCAGCTTTTTCACTGTAAACACCGTCAATCAGATCTTTGACCTGCTTCACGATGGAGCGCGGTGTGATGCCCATCGCCAGGTTGTGCGCCACCTGCTTGACGCGACGGCGCTCCGTCTCTCCTATCGCTTTTTTCATCGACTCGGTCACCTTATCGGCATACAAAATCGCACGCCCCTCCAGATTGCGCGCAGCGCGACCAATGGTTTGGATCAGGGAGCGCTCAGAGCGCAAAAAGCCTTCTTTGTCAGCATCCAGAATAGCTACCAGCGACACCTCGGGAATATCCAACCCTTCTCGCAGCAGGTTAATGCCCACCAGCACATCAAACGTGCCCAAACGCAGATCCCGCAAAATCTCGACCCGCTCTACCGTGTCAATGTCGCTGTGCAAGTAACGTACCTTGACACCGTTGTCACTCAGATAGTCGGTGAGTTGCTCAGCCATGCGCTTGGTCAGCGTGGTGATCAGCACGCGTTCGTGTTTTTCGACGCGGATGCGAATCTCCTGCAGCACATCATCGACCTGGTTCACCGCCGGGCGTACCTCTACTTCGGGGTCCACCAGGCCAGTGGGGCGCACCAACTGCTCCACAATTTTGCTGGCGTGGTCTTTTTCCCATTGGGCGGGCGTGGCCGAGACAAAGATGGCCTGGCGCATGCGGGCCTCGAACTCTTCAAACTTGAGCGGCCGGTTGTCCAGGGCGCTGGGCAGCCTGAAACCATAGTCAACCAGCGTCGTCTTGCGCGAGCGGTCACCGTTGTACATGGCACCGAACTGGCCGATCAGCACATGCGACTCGTCCAGAAACATCACCGCGTCCTTGGGCAGGTAATCGGTCAAGGTGGCCGGCGGCTCGCCGGGGGCCGAACCGCTCAGATGGCGTGAATAGTTCTCGATGCCCTTGCAGTGGCCCACCTCGCTGAGCATTTCCAGGTCAAAGCGGGTGCGCTGTTCAAGGCGCTGGGCCTCGACCAGTTTGCCCTGGCTGACGAACTCCTTGATGCGATCAGCCAGCTCGATCTTGATCGCCTCCACAGCGGACAGCACCTGCTCGCGCGGCGTCACGTAGTGGCTGCTGGGGTAGACGGTGAAGCGCGGAATTCTTTGGCGGATGCGCCCGGTAAGCGGGTCAAACAGTTGCAGCGACTCAATCTCGTCGTCAAATAGCTCGACGCGGATCGCCATCTCGCTGTGCTCAGCGGGAAAGATGTCGATGGTGTCGCCGCGCACCCGAAATGCGCCCCGCGAGAAATCAACGTCGTTGCGCTGGTATTGCATGCGCACCAACTGCGCAATCATGTCGCGCTGGCCCATTTTGTCGCCAGCGCGCAGCGTCATCACCATCTTGTGATAGGCCTCGGGCTGGCCGATGCCGTAAATGGCCGACACGGTGGCCACGATCACCACGTCACGCCGCTCCAGCACGCTTTTGGTACACGAGAGGCGCATCTGCTCGATGTGTTCATTGATGGCCGAGTCTTTTTCAATGAAAAGATCGCGCTGCGGCACATAGGCCTCGGGCTGGTAATAGTCGTAATAGCTGACGAAGTACTCGACCGCATTTTTGGGGAAGAACTCGCGAAACTCGCTGTACAGCTGCGCGGCCAGCGTCTTGTTGGGCGCAAACACG
>DATCIC010000517.1:0-5235 GCA_036508025.1 Rhodoferax sp.
GCCGCGGGACGTGATGTAGCGGACACTTCCGTCCGGCCAGACCGCGCGGAACGCCAGTTCGTACGGCACATCCTGCTCTATGGTCCGGGCCAGTGAGGCTTTGATCGTCTCCCGGTCATCGGGATGTACCGCCCCGAAAAACTCCTCCGCGGCCCCGGTGAAGGTCGTGGGATTGATCCCCAGAAGACGACAGACCTGGTCATCGAAATACCGTCTGTTCTCGATAATGTCCAAGTGCCACACGCCCATGCGGGCCGAGCGCAGCGCAAGATCGAGCCGCGCCTGGTTCTCGCGCAATGCCGCCTCGGTCCGCTTGCGCTCGGTGATGTCGATCGAGGTGCCAACCCATTCGCGCACGCCGCCCGACGCATCGAGAACCGGCACGCCGCGCGCAAAAAAGTCCCGGTAAATGCCGTCGCGCCGGCGCACGCGATATTCCAACTCGTACACGCCTTTGCGCGCCACCGCCTCCCGCCACATCTGCGCGGCATGCTCCCGGTCGTCCGGGTGCAGGGCCTCGGTCCAGCCCCAGCCCTTCACCTGCTCTGCGGTCATGCCGGCGAACGCCCGCCACGTCGGAATATCTTCCACCACCGCGCCGTCGGCGCCGGCGACCCAGGCGAGTTGACCCGTGACCTCGATGAAGGAACGGTAGCGCGCCTCGCTCTTTTTGAGAGCCTCCTCGGCCCGCTTGCGCTCGGTGATGTCTTGAGCGATACCGACATAACGGAGTACCTCTCCGGTCGGCTCATGAATTGGGAAGCCGCGATCCCATATCCAGCGCAGTGTTCCGTCTGGACGGTGAATGCGGTACTCATGATCGAAGGGCTGTCCAGTTTTTTCCAGTTCAAGATCGGCCAGCACGCGCGTCACATCGTCCGGGTGGATGGCTTCAATAAAAGAGCCCGGATTTTCGTACAGGCTCTGAGTTGACCGGCCCCAGATATGCTCGTACGCAGGACTGATGTAAAACATTTTGCCGACTGCAACATCTGCCATCCAGAAGACTTCGGTGATGGTTTCAGCGATCAACCTGAAACGGTTTTCGCTTTCCGACAGCTTCGCCACGCCCTGTCTTTGTGCGGTGATGTCGCTGAGTACGTGCAGGGAGTAGAGCGGCTTGCCCTGGTCGTCGCGTACCGTGTACCCTTTGGAGAGAAAGAGCTTTTCCCCGACGTTCACCTCCTCCTGACTGCTGAAGAGCTTCGCCCCGACGTTCACTTCCTCCTGAAGGCTGGTTTGGCCTTTTCCGCTCACCGCATCCTTGCAGCCAGGCAGCGGCCCGGTGCCCGGCGGGAACACCTCCCAGCAGGGCTTGCCCAGCGCTTGCGCCTCGGTCACGCCGGCTGTACGGCAATAGGCACGGTTGGCCAGCAGCACCCGGAATTCCGCATCGTGGAGAAAAATCGGGTCCTCAATGGCGTCAAAAACATTGCGCCAGATTTCGGGGTTGATTGCCAGGTTCCCCGGTTGGGCAGTGTTACCCCCCTGCGGTTTGATGGATTTCATTTTGATAACCCTCTTGTCGGCCTTATCTGCTTTCGTAGTAGCAGCGAGTGTGGGCAGCTGTTAATTAACGTCAGTGAGTGGAGATTGCAAATTGAGAAACATCAAAGACAGACAAGTTAGGGGTAAACACACCCTGAAATTCAAGCTGGGTCGAGAGCGCCCACGACCGGCCGGCCGGTTCTGTCCGATGGTGGGTGAACAGTCGCCCGAGGCAAGTCAGGGCGACTGTTTGCGTTTGAGGGGTAGCTTTAAACAGGTATCCAGCCAGCTGGCGCGCAACGTACCTAAATTCCTTTGGCTCAATGTCGCCTACCTCCAACCGTTTGAAGACGGGAACAAACGGACAAGCCGACTTTGCGCAAATCTTCCGCTGATGCTGTCCAACTGCGCGCCACTGTCATTTCTTGATGTCGAACGCGCAGACTATGCCCTTTCGGTTATGGGTGTCTATGAACGCCTGGACGTAACGATGGCTGTTGAGTTGTTTGAATGGACATACCGTCGTTCGATTGCCAAGTACAAAGTGATTCTTGAGTCGATGGGCGCGCCTGACCCATTTAGAGCCCGATACCGGGAACATTTAGGCGACGCTATCCGCCAAGTTGTGGATGAGGGGGCCACTGTCACTGAGGCTGTCGCAGCCTTGTCCATTCCTGCGGCAGACCAAGAATCTTTCCAGGCAGTTCTGCGCAGAGAGTTGCAGAATCTTGAGCCGTTTAACTGTGCTCGCTATCGGCTAGCCTTCGGGAAAACAGAAGGCTGGATTAAGAGTGGCCGACCCATGTGATTGCCCAGGTTCGCCGTCGAAATTGCCAAACCCTTGGGGCTTGTGTGTAGCGTAGCCCATCCCAGTTGTCGCTGGTGTAGAGCAAAAGCCGTGACGACGAAAAAAAGCCACTGGTGCGTGGCCTTCTTCATCTGACTTAGCGCTTAGACGCGCTCAAAAATACCCGCAGCGCCCTGCCCCATGCCGATGCACATGGACACCATGCCGTACTTGAGCTGCTTGCGCTGCAACGCATGGATCAAGGTGGCGGCGCGGATGGCGCCGGTAGCGCCGAGCGGGTGACCCAGCGAAATGGCACCGCCCATCGGGTTGACCTTGGACTGGTCGAGCCCGAGCGTGTTGATCACGGCCAGCGACTGGGCAGCAAAGGCTTCATTGAGTTCGATCCAGTCCATGTCGTCTTGCTTCAGACCGGCATAGCGCAGCGCAGCGGGTATCGCCTCGATCGGGCCAATGCCCATGATTTCTGGCGGCACCCCTTTGGCGGCAAAACTGACGAAACGTGCCAGCGGTGTCAAGCCAAACTGCTTGATCGCTTTTTCACTGGCCAAAATCAGCACACCGGCACCGTCCGAGGTCTGCGAGCTGTTGCCGGCGGTCACCGTACCGCGTGCGGCAAAGGGTGATTTGAGCTTGGCAAGACCTTCCAGCGAGGTATCCGGGCGCGCGCCCTCGTCCACACTGACGGTGCGCTTTTTCTCAATCACCTCGCCGGTGGCCAGATTGGGCGCGCGATCCGTCACTTCAATCGGTGTGGTCTCGGCGGCAAAATAGCCCGCCGCTTGCGCGGCCAGTGCGCGCTGGTGCGATTGAAGTGCAAACGCGTCCTGCGCCTCACGGCTGATCTTCCACTGCGTCGCCACCTTCTCGGCGGTCAGGCCCATGCCGTAGGCAATGCCGACGTTCTCGTCATTGGCGAACATCAGCGGCGAGAAGGACGGCGCATTGCCACCCATGGGCACCATGCTCATGCTCTCGACGCCCGCGGCAATCATCACCTCGGCTTCACCGACGCGAATACGGTCAGCCGCCATCTGGATCGCCGACAGGCCGGAGGCGCAAAAACGGTTGACGGTGATGCCGCCCACGCTGGTGGGCAGACCGGCCAGCACAACTGCCGTGCGTGCCACGTTCAGGCCCTGCTGGCCTTCGGGCATGGCACAGCCGCAGATCATGTCTTCGATCATGTTGCGGTCCAGCGTGGGCACCTGTGCCAGCGCGGATTGCAACACACTGACCAGCAGATCATCCGGTCGCATGTTGCGGAAAAAACCCCGGTGCGAGCGCCCGATGGGTGAACGTGTGGCGGCAACGATATAGGCTTCTTGCATTTGTTTCATAACAGTTTCTCAGTCAGTTGTTAGTTGCGCACAGGCTTGCCGGTGGACATCATGCCCATGATGCGTTCCTGGGTTTTTGGATGGGTGAGCAGCGAACAAAAGGCCTGGCGCTCCAGTGTCATCAGATACTCTTCGCTGACCAGGCTGCCGGCATCCACATCACCACCGCAGACCACGTTGGCGATCAGGCTGGCGATATGGAAATCGTGCGCGCTGATGAAGCCACCGTCGCGCATGTTGACCAGCGAGCCCTTGATGGTGGCCACGCCACTGCGCCCTGCCACGGCGAACAAGCGCTTGTGCGGCGCCCGGTAGCCCGAACTGAACATCGCCTTGGCCTCGTTGATGGCCACAAACAGCAACTCGTCCTTGTGCGGGACGATCACATCGCTATCGAGCACGTAGCCGAGTTTGCGCGACTCCAGGGCACTCGTTCCCACCTTGGCCATGGCCGCAGCGGTGAAGCCTTCGGTCAGGAAGGGCAGCAAGTCCTTGCCAGTCGACGCTGCCGCATTCTCAGCGGCGCGCCGGGCGATGTAGGTCAGCCCACCACCACCGGGCGTCAGGCCAACGCCGACTTCGACCAATCCGATATAGCTTTCCATGGCGACCACGCGCTTGGCGGAAAACACCGCCAACTCGCAGCCGCCACCGAGCGCCAAGCCACGCACGGCTGACACCACGGGCACGTTGGCATAGCGCAACTTGAGCATGGCCTCTTGCATCTCCAGTTCAGCCCCATCGATCGCCTTGGCACCACCCATCATGAAGGCGGGCAGCATGGCCTGCAAGTCGGCGCCGGCTGAGAACAGTTCGTCATTCGACCAGATCACCAGACCCTGGTAGCTGGCCTCGGCCAGTTCCAGGCCCTTGAGCAGGCCTTCGATGACGGCCGGGCCAATGGCGTGCATCTTGGTCTTGATGCTGGCAATCACCACGTCGTCGTCAAGCGTCCAGAGGCGAATCGCATCGTCTTCAAACAATGTTTTACCGGCGGTTTGGGCCTTGGGCGCATCGGCACCCAAGACGCTCTCGGGGAAGTGCTGGCGCGCATAGACAGGCAGGCTGCGCGGCAATACAAATTGGCCCGTGCTGGGGTTCCACGAACCTTGCGGAGTGTGCACACCACCGGCGTCCGCCACCGGGCCTTTGAAGACCCAAGCGGGCAGAGGCGCTTTGCACAAGGCTTTGCCAGCGTCGATA
The DNA here is from genome assembly GCA_036508025.1 of Rhodoferax sp. Lineage (GTDB taxonomy): Bacteria > Pseudomonadota > Gammaproteobacteria > Burkholderiales > Burkholderiaceae_C > Rhodoferax. The sequence goes on from DATCIC010000517.1 coordinate 4,840, forward strand.
TCCTCTTTGATCATGTTGGCCACGTTGAGCCAGCCGGCTTCTTGCCACAACTCGAACGGGCCCTGCTTCATGCCAAAGCCCCAGCGCATGCAGAAGTCCACGTCGCGCGCATTGTCGGCAATGGCTTCCAGGTGCACCGCAGCGTAGTGAAAGGCGTTGCGCAAAATGGCCCACAAGAACTGGCCCTGCGCGCCTTCACTGTCACGCAACAATTTCAGCCGTTCGGCGGCCGGTTTTTTCAGCATGCGGGCATAGACCTCGTCGGCCTTCTGACCACCGGGCACGTACTCTTTGCTGGCCCCGTCAAAACGCAGCACGTCGCGACCGACCTTCTTGAAGAAACCAGCTTTGGTTTTTTGACCCAGGTTGCCCATTTCCAGCAAGGTCTTGAGCACC
>DATCIC010000518.1:0-4079 GCA_036508025.1 Rhodoferax sp.
CCACCGGCAGGTAGTCAGGCATTTCATCAGGCCCCAGAAACAGACCCGCCTTTTCGTAGGTCTGCACCAGGTCAATCATCGCCGGGCCGCGCTCGCGCGAGTCGCCATGCACATGCTCAAACAGGTGCAGTGAGGTGGCGCGGCCCCGGTCAAACAGTTCAACAAACTCACTCTCAAGTTCCAATGCATCACTGTGTGCCAGGTGCTTGATGATGGTGTCGACCTCAGTCAGTCGATCTTTACCCAAGGCTTGCTCGGCGTGAACGGCGCTCTGCATGTCAGCCAGGTCGCTTTTGAGTTCGGCGTTGGGGTAAGACAGCAAGCGTGCCAGCACGCGCAGGGTGATGGAGGCGGTTTTGAGTGCCATGGTCAGACTCCTGCCTTGATGGGGATGGTGCGGCGCTTGGAGCCACCAAACAGGCTGGTTTCGCTGGCACCGTCCGAGCAGCCGTTGCCAAACGAGAAGCCGCAGCCGCCGCGCACGTCAAAGGTGTTCTCGGCATATTCACGGTGGGTGCTGGGGATCACAAAGCGATCCTCGTAATTGGCAATCGCCATCACGTGGTACATCTCTTCCACTTCCGCCTGGGTCATGTGGACTTGATCCAGCGCCGCCGTGTTGATGCGGCCATCGACATGCTTCTCGCGCTGATACGCCCGCATGGCGAGCATGCGCTCCAGTGCGCGCTCCACCGGCTGAGTGTCACCCGCAGTGAGCAGATTGGCCAGGTACTTGACCGGGATACGCAGTTGTTTCACGTCCGGAATTTCGCCGTTGGTGCCGATATGGCCTGCATTGGCCGCAGCACTGATCGGAGACAGCGGCGGCACATACCAGACCATCGGCAAGGTGCGGTACTCGGGGTGCAGCGGCAGGGCGACTTTCCAGTCAACGGCCATCTTGTACACCGGGCTTTTGCGTGCCGCGTCCATCCATTTGTCGGGAATGCCGTCAATGCGGGCTTGCTCAATGACCTTTGGGTCGTTCGGATTCAGAAAAATATCGAGCTGCGCCTGGTACAGATCACGGTCGTGCTCGACGCTGGCGGCTTCCTGAATGCGGTCGGCATCGTACAGCAGTACGCCCAGGTAACGAATACGACCGACGCAGGTTTCGGAGCACACGGTCGGCTGACCGGCTTCAATGCGCGGATAGCAGAAGATGCACTTCTCGGCTTTGCCTGATTTCCAGTTGTAGTAAATCTTCTTGTACGGGCAGCCGCTGACGCACATGCGCCAGCCACGGCATTTGTCCTGGTCAATCAGCACAATGCCGTCTTCCTCGCGCTTGTAGATCGAGCCGGAGGGGCAGCTCGCCACGCAGGCCGGATTCAGGCAATGCTCACACAGCCGCGGCAGGTACATCATGAAGGTGTTCTCAAACTGTCCGTAGATATCTTTCTGGATATCGTCGAAGTTCTTGTCCTTGCTGCGCTTGGAGAATTCGCCGCCCAGAATTTCTTCCCAGTTCGGACCCCATTCGATTTTCTCCATCCGCTGGCCGGTGATCAGGCTGCGCGGGCGCGCTGTCGGTACCGCTTTGGATTCAGGTGCCGATTGCAGGTGTTCGTAGTCAAAGGTAAAGGGCTCGTAGTAGTCATCAATTTCGGGCAGGTTTGGATTGGCGAAGATGCGCATCAGCAACTTCCACTTTGCTCCCTGGCGCGGCTCGATTTTTCCGTTCGCTTTACGAACCCAACCGCCGTTCCACTTGTCCTGGTTTTCCCACTCCTTGGGGTAGCCGATGCCGGGTTTGGTCTCGACGTTGTTGAACCAGGCGTACTCCATGCCGGGGCGGTTTGTCCAGACGTTCTTGCAGGTGACGGAACAGGTGTGGCAGCCGATGCACTTGTCCAGGTTCAGCACCATGCCAATTTGTGCGCGTATTTTCATGCTGCTGCTCCTTGTGTCTCGTCATCCAGCCAATCCACCTTGTTCATCTTGCGCACCACGACAAACTCATCGCGGTTGGTGCCGATGGTTCCGTAGTAGTTGAAGCCGTAACTGAATTGCGCATAGCCGCCGATCATGTGGGTCGGTTTCAGCACAATGCGGGTGACCGAGTTGTGAATACCGCCCCGGCCACCGGTAATCTCGGAGCCGGGGATGTTGATGATCTTTTCTTGTGCGTGGTACATCATCACCATGCCGGGTTTGACCCGCTGGCTGACCACCGCGCGCGCCGTCAGTGCGCCATTGATGTTGAACAACTCTATCCAGTCGTTGTCCTCAATGCCTGCGCTTTTGGCGTCGTCTTCGCTGAGCCAGACGATGGCGCCTCCGCGGCTGAGCGTGAGCATCATCAAGTTGTCACTGTAGGTGGAGTGAATCCCCCATTTCTGGTGCGGCGTGATGAAGTTCAGCGCAATCTCCGTGTTGCCGTTGGGCTTGATGCCCTGGATTCCGGCGGTGGTCTTGAGGTCAACCGGTGGGCGGTAGCTGGTGAAGCCTTCGCCAAACGCCTGCATCCAGGGGTGATCCATGTAGAACTGCTGGCGACCCGTCAAGGTGCGCCATGGAATGTACTCATGCACATTGGTGTAGTTGGCGGTGTAGGAAACGGTTTCCGACTCAATGCCGCTCCAGGTCGGCGAGCTGATGATCTTGCGCGGTTGCGCCTGAATGTCGCGGAATCGGATTTTTTCGTCTTCGCGGTGCAAGGCCAAATGGGTGTGGTCCCGCCCGGTTTGTTTGCTCAAAGCCTCCCAGGCCTTGACGGCCACGTGTCCATTGGTTTCCGGTGCGAGTTGCAGGATCACTTCACAGGCATCGATGTCAGTATCAATTTTCGGCATGCCGCAGGTCACCCCTTCGGCCGTTTCCAGACCGTTGAGTTCGCCGAGTTGTTTGACCTCGGTTTGTGTATTCCAGCCGATGCCTTTGCCGGCGTTACCCAGCTTGTTCATCAGTGGCCCCAAGGCCGTGAAACGCTTGTAGACATTGGGATAATCCCGCTCCACCACCGCCATGTTGGGCGCGGTCTTGCCCGGTATCAGGTCAATCTCGCCACGCTTCCAGTCCTGCACGCCAAACGGTTGTGCCAACTCGGCCGGGGAGTCGTGCATCAGCGGTGTCAGCACCATTTCCCGCTCGACACCCAGATGGCCGACACACACTTCGCTGAATTTTTTCGCAAAGCCTTTGTAGATTTCCCAGTCACTGCGTGACTGCCAGGCCGGGTCTACGGCTGTCGACAGCGGGTGGATGAAGGGGTGCATGTCACTGGTGTTGAGGTCGTTCTTCTCGTACCAGGTAGCGGTCGGCAGCACGATGTCGGAGTAGAGGCATGTGGTGCTCATGCGGAAGTCCAGCGTGACCACCAGGTCCAGCTTGCCTTCGGGCGCCTTGTCATGCCAGACCACTTCGGTCGGCCGGGCTTCGTCAGCGCCGAGGTCTTTGCCTTGCACGCCGTGGGTCGTGCCCAGCAGATGCTTCAAAAAGTACTCGTGCCCCTTGCCGCTGGAGCCCAAAATATTGGAGCGCCAGATAAACATATTGCGTGGCCAGTTGTCCGGATGGTCCGGGTCTTCGCAGCTCATCTGCAGCGAGCCGTCTTTCAAGCTCTTGACGGTGTAGTCTTTCGCGTCCATGCCCGCAGCAAAGGCGTCGCGTACCACCTGAAACGGATTGGTCTTGAGTTGTGGTGCCGACGGCAACCAACCCATGCGCTCGGCGCGCACGTTGTAGTCAATCATGCTGCCGCCAAATTTTGACTTATCAGCCAGCGGCGACAGGATTTCATCCACACCCAGTTTTTCATAGCGCCACTGATCGGTGTGCGTGTAAAAAAAGCTGGTGCCATTCATTTGCCGGGGCGGGCGCACCCAGTCCAGCGCAAACGCCAATGCCGTCCAGCCAGTCTGGGGCCTGAGCTTCTCCTGGCCCACGTAGTGCGCCCAGCCGCCGCCGTTGACACCCTGGCACCCGGTCATGGCGGTGAGCGCGAGGAAGGTCCGGTAGATCTCGTCGGAGTGGTAGAAGTGGTTGGTTCCGGCGCCCATGACGATCATCGAGCGGCCATTCGTCTCGACGGCGTTCTGGGCGAACTCGCGGCCGATCCGGATGGCGGCCGCCGCGGG
>DATCIC010000519.1:0-2966 GCA_036508025.1 Rhodoferax sp.
ATCAAGACTCAGCAGTAACCACCGACACAACTGTTCGTCCAGCGTGTGGTGCCGGTTGCACACGGCCGTTTGCGACATTTGGGTAATGAGTGCCTGGGTATAACGCAACAGCAAGTGAGTCACTGCGCCGGATCGATCAAACGCCTCTTTCACTATTAGTGCTTTAAGTCGATACCCCCAGCCGGCACTTTGTACCACTGCGCGGCTGGGCGTCGAATTGCCACCCAAGAATAGTGAAATACCGACGATTCGTAACGGAGCAGCCGTACCGCGTTGCTGATTTGGGGCATGTTCGGCCAGCATAGTGTCCACGAATATTTTGGTGGACACATGGACACAACAGCACTTTCCCCAGCGGTTCCGAGACGCAATCGCAAGCACTCCCCCGAATTCAAAGCGCAGGTAATTGCGGCGTGTTTGCAGCCCGGCGTCTCAATCGCGGCCGTTGCGCTGGCCAACCAACTCAATGCGAATTTCCTGCGCAGTTGGGTCAAAGCACATCGTGATCAGCAGCGGGTTGGCACGGAAGTAAGCCACGGAATTGAACGGCGTAGTGATTCGACAAGTGGCCCAGTGACCGCCTTGGTTCCGATTGCTTTGCAAGCGACAGAAGTGCAACCCGCCAGCGACATCCAGATCGAAATTCGTCGCCAACACACCGTCTTTCAAATCACCTGGCCGACGTCAGAAGCGACGGCCTGTGCCCAGTGGTTGCGGGAGATCTTGCGATGATCCAGCCGGAGAACGTCTGGCTTGCGGTAGAGCCGGTGGATATGCGTCTGGGCATCGATGGACTCTCGCTAAAAATCCAGAGTGCCTTGGGGCGCTCCCCGTGCGACGGAACCGCCTACGCCTTCAGCAATCGCAACGGAAATCGCATCAAGTTGCTGATCTGGGATGGAACAGGCGTCTGGTTGTGTGTCCGGCGTTTGCATAAAGGGCGCTTCACCTGGCCGCAGAGCAATGACGTTACTTGCACCTTGAGCCTGGCCGAATGGCGCTGGCTAACCAGCGGCGTCGACTGGCGCCGATTGCAGGCCAAACCATCTGCGCAATGGCAGGTTTGATGAAGCGATAGATGCCCTAAAGCCCAGCATTCATAAGGGTTTGGTGACTATCGCCATGGTATAATCAGCACCATGGATTCCACCACTGCGCTGCCCCAGAAAGCCCATGATTCGGCCTTGCCGGATTGGGTCCGGTCGCAGATTTCGGCAATGCAATCACAGCTCGCCGAACGGGACCTTAAGCTTGTGGAACGCGACGCCGAGCTCAAACGGCGCGACCTGAAGATCCAGCAACTCACTCTCGAACTGGCTCACCATAAACGCATCCGCTTTGGCTGCAAGAGCGAAGCCTTGACCAGCGAGCAGCGCGACTTGTTTGCCGATGCCTGCGATGAAGATGGTGCCGCCATCGTCGCCGAACTGGTGCAGCAGCAGGAACCCGCCAGCGCGCCGCGTCTGTACAAACGCACCGGACGCAATCCCTTGCCGCCTGAATTGCCGCGCATTGAACATCGGCATGAGCCGGAATCGTGCGCCTGTGGCCAGTGCGGTCGCGACCTGGTCAAGATCGGTGAAGACATCAGCGAACAACTGGACGTTGAGCCGGCGCGTTTCTTCGTCCATCGCCATATTCGTCCGCAATATGCCTGCCGCACCTGCGAAACCATCACCGCCGCACCGGTGCCCGCCGCCATTATCGACGGCGGACTGGCCGCTCCGGGTTTGCATGCGTGGGTATTGATTCAGAAATACCTCGACCATCTGCCCTTGTATCGCATCGAGAAGATCAGCGATCGCCACGGCGTCCCGATCGCCCGCTCGACACTCGCGCAGTGGGTCGGTCAGTTGGGCGTAAGTCTGCAACCGCTGGTCGATCGTCTGGCGGAATTGCTCTTGCAGGGCAAGGTGCTGCATGCCGATGAAACCCCGGTGCAACAGCTTGACCCCGGCAAGGGCAAGACCAAACGGGCCTACATGTGGGCCTACCGCAGCAACGATCTGGAAGGTGCACCGCGGATCGTGGTGTTCGACTATCAAACCAGTCGCAGTGGCCAACATGCACGTAATTTCTTACGGGATTGGCGCGGCCATTTGATGGTCGATGACTACGCAGGGTATAAAGAATCCTTCCGGCAAGGGGTGACCGAATTGGCCTGTCTGGCACATTGCCGACGGAAATTCTTTGATCTTCATGCTGCGGGTGGCCACCGAATAGCGGAAGAGGCGTTGCGGCGTATCGGCGAGTTGTATGCCGTTGAAGCGCAGGCTCGCGATGGCGATGCGGCGGCTCGACTCGCGCTACGCCAACGGGATGCCATGCCGAGACTGACCGCGCTGCATGACTGGCTGATTGCGCAACGCGTGAAAACAGCGGACGGCACCGGTTTGGCACGCGCCATCGACTACAGCCTGAAGCGTTGGCCGGCACTGATCCGCTATCTCGATAATGGCATCTTGCCCATCGATAACAACATGGTCGAGAACGCCATCCGGCCGATCACTTTGGGGCGCCGCAACTGGCTGTTCACCGGATCCGAGCGTGCAGGCTGTCGTGCTGCCGCCATCCAGAGTTTGCTGGCCACAGCCAAACTCAATGGTTTGGAGCCGTATGCCTGGCTCAAGGACACCTTGGAAAAACTCCCGACCTGGCCCTATAGCCGGATTGATGAATTGTTGCCGCTCAGGGCAGCCACTGCCAAGTAACCCAACCGCAACTGGCAATATGGCGTCGTAGAGCGCTTACAGACGATCCGCTGCGAAAGGATGTTTATGACGCCTATGTTCTCTATGCGCGATCGCTACAGGAACGACCAATTGCGTCAAACAGGTTCGGTCCGCACTTTACGTTACGCACTGGGGCAACTTCGTATCAGCCAAATGTTGGTGGGGAGAGACGCCGCTGCTATGCAATGCCTTCAGTCGAGGATGCGCTGGCCAAGTTTAACAAACAGGTTGGAC
>DATCIC010000520.1:0-3554 GCA_036508025.1 Rhodoferax sp.
GGACGCGCTGGCCAGCGTGGTCGCGCTTCCGGGACGCCTGCAGGTGCGCGCTGCGACCTCGGGCGCGGAGCTCGGGGTGTTGACGCTGGGTAACGTGGCGCAGGCGCGTTATGGCTTTCCCTATGCGACGATTCACCGGGCTGATCTGCATGCCTTGCTGCTCACTGCCTTGCAGTTGCAGACGGGGGTGCGGCTCTATGTGAGTAGAGCGGCGGCTGGTTTTGTGCAGCAAGACCATGGTGTGACGCTGCAGATGGCTGATGGCCGCGAAGCGCACGGTGACCTGCTGGTGGGCGCCGATGGTCTGTGGAGCGCGGTGCGCCAGCAGTTGCTCCATGATGGCAAGCCACTTGCCACCGGGCACCTGGCCTACCGCGCGCTGGTGCCGCAAAGCAGCTTGCCCGCGCGTTTGCGCTCGCAGCAAGTCACGGCCTGGCTGGGGCCCCGGCTGCATGTGGTGCAGTACCCCGTGCGCCGTGGCGACTGGCTCAACGTGGTGGCCATCGTGCATGGCCGCATGGAGGGTGAGGCCGAGAACTGGGACCACAGCGCCAATGCCGCCGAGCTGCAACGCCACATGGCCGCCACTTGCGCGCCCTTACGGGACTTGATTCATGCCATTGAACAGTGGCGCTTATGGCCCTTGAGCATCCGCTTGCCAATGCGCGGCGCCCATGAGCAGGCGCAGGGTCGGGTGGCGCTGCTGGGCGATGCGGCGCACCCCATGCTGCCCTATCTGGCGCAAGGTGCGGGCATGGCCATAGAAGACGCGGCTGAATTGGGCCGCGTGCTGGCTCGGGATGACGCGACCCAGCCGCTGGCGCTGTCGCGCGACCTGCCCGCCTTGCTAAACCAGTACGCCCGGCGTCGCTGGCAACGCAACGCCCGCGTGCAGGCGCGCGCAATTCGTAATGGAAAAATATTTCATGCCACGGGCCCTTTGCGCTGGGGCCGCGATGCTGCCATGAAGCTGCTGGGTGAGTCGCTGCTGGACTTGCCGTGGTTGTATGGCGGTGCGCAAAAATAGACGCTATGTTTTTACAGCGCACGACGCATGGCCAGCAATCGCTGCCGCCCACCGATCAACTATCATGCATTTTCCGCTGATCGGCAAATAGTTTATAGAAAGAGATTCATCATGAAAATCCGTACCCTGCTATTGCTCCTTGTTCTGAGTCTGGTTGTTGGCTTTGCCGCACTCAACCGGACGGCGTTCCTGGCCCCGACCACGCTGTCGCTGGGGCTGACGGAAGTGCAGGCACCGCTGGGCCTGGTCATGCTCGGGCTGCTGGTTTTTGTCACCGGGATGTTCCTGGTGTTTGTGCTGTACCTGCAGACCACGGTGCTATTTGATACGCGCCAACACGCCAAGGAGCTGCAGAGCAATCGCAAACTGGCAGACCAAGCCGAGGCGTCCCGGTTCACCGAACTTCGCAGCTTTCTGGAACTCGAACTCAAAAAACAACTGGACCAGGATGGACACTCGCGTGCCGCGGTGTTGACCCGGATCGATCAGATGGAGGCCACCTTGCGCCTGGTCGTTGAGCAGTCAGGCAACTCGCTGGCCGCCGCCCTGGGCGAGCTGGAAGACCGGCTGGACAAGGGCAACAAAGACGTCACCCACAACTTGCTGGCGTAGCCGCTATTCCAACCCTCGCTCGCTGATCGGCGTCTGATGGGCTGTTGGCAAGTGCTGGCGCGCCACAAAACGCAGCAAGGCGCTCAAGCCCAGCGCTGCCACCGTCAAACCCACCACGAGCGCGATCCAGAAGCCCCGCGCCGCCATCGGCTCGGCGGGCGCCCACGGCAGCCACGCGGGCGCCAGCCCCAGCGCATAACCCAGCGGCAGTGAAAACACCCAGAAGGCGGTGAGCTGGATCAGCATCGGTGCGCGCGTGACCTTATAGCCGCGAATGGCGCAACTGGTGGACACCTGCGTCGCATCCGGGAGCTGAAAGAGGGCGGCCAACAGCAGCAACTGCGCCGCGGCCCCGGCCACCGCCGCATCGCTGGTGTAGGCGGCGGCGATTTGCGCATTGAACAGCGCCATGGCGGTGGCGGACAGCACGGCAAAGCCCAGCGCCATGGCCACACCCACCCAGGCCCGAAAACGAGCGGCGTGCGGTTCGCCCGCGCCCAGTGACTGGCCGACTCGGGTCAGCAGAGCCAGCCCCAGACTCAGCGGCAGCATGAATACCAGCGACGAAAAGTTCAAGGCAATCTGGTGCGCTGCCATCTCGGTGCTACCAAACTTGGCGATCAGCAGGGCAATCAGGCTGAAGGCGCTGGTCTCGGCAAAGTAGGTGATACCAATGGGCAAGCCCAGTTGCAGCAGGCTGCGCACCTGCGGCCAGTATGGCCACTCAAAGCGCGCGAACGGCCAGGTGCTGCGGTAGGCGCTGGCGCGGCGCATCCACCACAGCAGGCCCAGCAGGTTGAACCAGACGCACGCCAAGGTGGCCCAGGCGCAGCCCAGGCCACCCAGCCGGGGCAAGCCCAGCTTGCCGAACACCAGCAGCCAGTTCACCACCGCGTTGAGTAACAGCGCGCCCAGCGCAATCACCATCACCGGCTTGGTCTGGTTCAGGCTGATGCTGTAGCCGTAGAGCACGCGGTAGGCGGCAAAGGCGGGCAGCGCCAGGCTGGTGATCACGACAAAATCCTTGGCCAGGTCGCGCACCTGCGCCTCCAGCGCCAGGTGGTCAAAAACGCTGCCTGCCAGATTCGCCAGCAGCAAGGCAATCAAGCCCACACCCAGGGCTTGCCACAGCGCCTGGCGCACGACATGCGGCACCTGGCTGAATTCACGCGCCCCCACCAGGTGGGCCACCACCGGGCTGACCGACATCATGATGCCCATGAGGGTGATGATGACCATGTTCCAGATCGACACGCCCAGTGCCACCCCCGCCAGATCATTGGCCGAGGCGTGCCCGGCCATGGCGACCTCCACCACCGACATGCCGACGTTGGCCAGTTGCCCGATCAGGATCGGCCACGCCAACTGCCACAGGGCGCGCGCCTCCATGCCGATCCGGGCGCGCGGCGCGGGCGCTGACAGGCGCCGCAAGGAAGACAGGGATGGCATGGGTCAGGATTGAAGGGCTGGACGCCGCCGCGCTGGTGGGGCCTGGCGGGCTTAACGCCCGCGTAGAAACAAGGCGTCGAGTTCACTCAGCTTGAATTGGCGCCAGGTCGGGCGGCCGTGGTTGCACTGGTCGCTGCGCTCGGTGGCCTCCATCTGGCGCAACAGCGCGTTCATTTCTTCCAGTGTCAGCCGACGGTTGGCGCGCACCGCACCGTGACAGGCCATGCTGGAGAGCAGCTCGTTTTGCGCCCGCTCGATGACGGTGCTGGCCTCATGCTGGGCCAGTTCGGCCAGCACGCCGCGCGCCAGTTCGACTGCATCCCCGAGTGCCAGCGTGGCTGGCACGGCGCGCACCGCCAGCGTTCGGGCGGAAAACGGGGTGATCTCCAGTCCCAGGGTTTGCAGGGTGTCGGTGTGCGCCTCGGCGGTGGCGACCTCGCTGGGGGTGGCAGCAAAAGTGGCGGGG
>DATCIC010000521.1:0-4838 GCA_036508025.1 Rhodoferax sp.
TGCCAGCGAGGCCAATGCTGATTTGTTTCGCAAGATCGGGGTTGTGGGGCCGTACACCCGAGCTGTCATTGGCGGGGGCACGGTGGGCGCTGCGGCCGACAAAGCCGGTTTGCGCGATGGCGACGTGGTGCGCCAGGTTGGGGCAGTGCCGGTGGTGGACGGCCAGCAGTTGCGCCAGCTTATTCGTGCGTCGGTCGTGAACGGACAAACCGTCCCAGCCACCTGGAAAATTGATCGGGCCGGAACCGAACTGGAAATTATTCTCAAGCCTGAGACTCGGCAAGACGGCGAGTGGCTGGTGGGGCGCATCGGTGCCTATGTTGGTGCCATACCCGAGCTGGTGACGGTGCGCTATGGCGCTGTCGACGGTTTGTGGCGCGGCGTGCTGCGCACCTGGGATGTCTCGCTCTTGACGCTCAGAATGATGGGGAAGATGCTGATTGGCGAGGCTTCGGTGAAGAACCTCAGTGGCCCTTTGACGATCGCAGATTTCGCCGGCAAGTCTGCCGCGATGGGACTGACACAGTACCTGCTTTTCGTGGCACTGATCAGTGTCAGCCTGGGGGTTTTGAATTTGCTGCCGCTGCCAGTTCTGGACGGCGGTCACCTGATGTATTATCTTTGGGAGGGCGTGACGGGCAAACCGGTCCCGGATGCCTGGATGGAGACTTTGCAGCGGGGTGGCGTTGCGATTCTGTTCCTCCTGATGTCGATTGCCCTCTTTAACGATATCACCCGCTTATTTGGCTAAATGTCTGGTGTTGACATTCAACACCGGCTTGACTTTTTAATACAAAAAATGCAATTCAATCGCTTTGCTCTGCGCACCGCATCCGCCGTCGCTTCTCTGATTTTTGTGGCCGGCACGGCCTGGGCGGTTAGTCCTTTTACTGTGCGCGATATTCGTATTGAGGGCTTGCAGCGGGTCGAGCCGGGCACTGTTTTTGTGTCGCTGCCGGTCCGGGTCGGCGATGTCTATAACGACGAAATGGGCTCTTCCGCAATCCGGACGCTTTTTGCGCTGGGTTTGTTCAAGGACGTCCGTATTGAGGTCAATGGTGACGTGCTGGTGATCGTGGTCGAGGAGCGGCCTACCGTTGCGGAGGTCGAGTTTGTCGGCACCAAAGAGTTTGACAAGGACGTCCTCAAAAAAGCCTTGCGTGATGTCGGCCTGACTGATGGCCGCCCGTTTGACAAAGCCCAACTTGACCGCGCTGAGCAGGAGCTCAAACGGCAATACATCAATCGCAGCCTGTATGCCGCAGAAGTGGTGACGACGGTGACACCGATTGAACGTAACCGGGTCAACCTGACGTTTACTATTACCGAGGGCGAGGCGGCAAAAATCAGCGAAATTCGGATCGTCGGCAACCAGGTCTTTGGCGAGTCGACCTTGCGTGGCCTGTTTGATCTGGACACCGGTGGCTGGCTGAGCTGGTACACCAAGTCGGATCGTTATTCACGCGCCAAACTCAATGCAGATATTGAAACATTGCGTTCTTATTACCTGACACGGGGTTATCTGGAGTTCAAGGTGGACTCAACGCAAGTGGCAATTTTGCCTAATAAAACAGATATTTCCATCACGATCAACATCACTGAAGGTGAGCGCTTTATCGTGAGTGGTGTCAAGCTCGAAGGCAATTTTCTGGGCAAAGACGACGAGTTCAAGTCGCTGGTGACGATTCGACCCGGTCAGGCCTATAACGCAGATGAAGTTGCCAAGACCACGAAGGCTTTCACCGACTATTTCGGCAATTTTGGCTTCGCTTTTGCGCGGGTGCAGGCGCGCCCTGACATTGATCGCGTCAACAACCGTGTCGCCTTGGTCCTGCAGGCGGAGCCATCGCGGCGGGCCTATGTGCGAAAAATCAATGTGACAGGCAACAGCCGCACGCGTGATGTGGTGGTGCGCCGGGAGTTCCGGCAGTTCGAGGCATCCTGGTACGACGCCGACAAGATCAAGCTGTCACGCGACCGCGTGGATCGTCTGGGCTACTTCAGTGAGGTGGGTATCGAGACCCAGGAAGTAGCCGGGTCTCCGGATCAGGTTGACCTGAGCATCAATGTTGTTGAAAAGCCAACCGGCAGCCTGAGTCTGGGGGCCGGCTTTTCAAGTGCCGACGGGCTTGGGCTCTCATTTGGTTTGAAGCAGGAAAACGCCTTTGGTTCGGGCAACTCCTTGGGTGTCCAAGTCAACACCAGCAAGATCAACCGGGTCATCGTTTTCAACACCACCGACCCCTATTTCACGGCCGACGGTGTGTCCAGAACCATTGATGTCTACCATCGGATCAGCAGTCCGTATCAGGATCCAAGCTATTACAAGGTGGTGACCTCCGGCGGCAGTTTGCGCTTTGGCGTTCCTTTCACCGAGACGGATACGGTTTATTTTGGGGCTGGCGGCGAGAAGACTACGATCGTGCCCGGTACTCTGCTGCCAGATTCGTACCTCCCTTACGTTGGCCATGACAACGTAGCGATTCCATTGACGGTGGGCTGGTCGCGTGATCGGCGTGACAGTGCATTGGCGCCGAACTCTGGTCGTTATCAGCGAGCGAATGCCGAGTGGTCGGTTGCAGGCGACCTTCGTTATGTACGTGCGACTTACCAGTACCAAGAATATATCCCGCTCAACAAACAGTTCACGGCTGCGTTTAACGGCGAATTGGGCTGGGGTGCGGCCGTCGGCGATAAAACTTATCCGGTGTTTAAAAATTTCTACGGGGGCGGTTTGGGGTCGGTACGGGGTTTTGAACAGGGCAGTTTGGGACCAAAGGGTCTGGCACCGGACGGCACAGAAACCGTCCTGGGCGGTACCAGAAAGGTGAATTTGAATGCCGAAATACTTTCCCCCTTCCCCGGCGCCGGCAATGACCGGACCTTGCGGATGTTCGCGTTCCTTGATGTCGGCAGTGTGTCCGGGGACGGCGGCGGCTTGCCCATCAATGAAAACGCGGGCAGCCTGCGCTCATCGGTCGGGGTGGGTGTCAGTTGGATATCGCCGGTCGGTCCGTTGCGGCTGGCGATTGCCAAGCCCATCAAAAAATATGATGGCGATAAAATTCAAACCATGCAATTTCAAATTGGAACGACTTTCTAATGAATTATTTTCTACGTCACAGTTTTGCCAGTATTTTGTTCGGCGGTCTGCTGGTGTCTGCACAAGTGCAGGCTCAAGCCCAGGAGTTCCGGATCGGGTTTGTCAGTAACGACCGGATTTTCAGGGAGGCGAGTACGGCCAAGTCGGCGCAGCTCAAGCTTGAGCAGGAGTTTTCCAAGCGCGAAAAGGAGATCGTCGACTTGAGGACCGCATTGAAGACGCTGGCTGATACCTTTGAGCGTGAGGCCCCCACCTTGCCGGCTGGGAAGCTTGCCAGCCGGCAAAAGCAGCTGGTGGAGCAGGATCGTGATTTTCAGCGCAAGAGCCGTGAATTTCAGGAAGACCTGAACGCCCGTAAAAATGAAGAGTTGCAGCAGTTGATTGAGCGCGCCAACAAAGTGGTCAAGCAAGTGGCTGAAGCTGAAAAATACGACCTGATTCTGCAGGACGCGGTGTATGTCAATCCAAGATTGGACATCACCGATAAAGTCCTCAAGGTCCTGAATTCGAACGGCGTTAAATAACTGAGCCTCAGGCAAGTGACGTGTGGCGCTGCTTCTAGGTTCGATTGTCGAGTTGCTGGGTGGAGAGTTGCAGGGTGATGCAAGTCTCAAGATCGAGGGTCTGGCGCCACTTGAAAGCGCAACGCCACAACAGTTAAGTTTTCTCAGCCACCCCAAGTACCAGAGCCAACTGGCGGTCTCCAGAGCCGCTTGTGTCATCGTCAGCCCGGAGATGCGAGGAGCGGCATTGGCGCGCGGGGCTTGCATCGTGACCGAGCAACCTTACCTGTACTTTGCCCGTGTCACGCAACTCTGGAAGAAGAGTCTGCCGCAGACGGTACGGCCGCAGATTCACCCGAGTGCTGTCATTGATCCTGACGCTTTTGTGCACCCGCGTGCCTGCATTGGCGCCCTGTGCGTGATTGAGAGTGGCGCCAGCGTGGGTGCCGGCACGGTGCTCAAGTCGCGCGTGACGGTGGGTGAAAACTGTGTTATCGGTGAGCGTTGTCTGGTGCATTCAGGCGTTGTGATCGGTGCCGATGGTTTTGGTTTTGCACCGAATGGTGGCGCCTGGGAAAAGATTGAGCAACTCGGTGCGGTTCGCATCGGCAACGATGTTGAAATCGGCGCCAATACTTGCATTGACCGTGGCGCCTTGCAAGACACGGTGATTGAAGACGGCGTCAAGCTCGACAACCTGATACAGATCGGCCACAACGTCCATGTTGGGAAACATACCGCGATGGCCGGCTGCGCCGGTGTGGCTGGCAGCGCCACCATTGGCGCTCATTGCACCCTGGGGGGTGGTGCCATTGTGCTGGGCCATCTGGCGCTGGCCGATGAGGTCAACATTTCCGCGGCCACAGTGGTCACCCGCTCGCTTCGCAAGCCCGGTCACTACACGGGCATGTTTCCGATTGATGACAATGTGGCCTGGGAAAAAAATGCTGCGTCACTGAAACAACTGCACAGTTTGCGCGACCGCATTCGGGTGCTGGAAGATAAATTATTAACCTTGCGGGACAAGCCGTAGCGACACGAAGTGAGTAAAAAGAATGATGGATATTTATAAAATTCTCAAGCAACTGCCGCATCGTTACCCCTTCCTGTTGGTGGATCGGGTGCTGAGCATTGACAAGGGCAAAAGTATTCGGGCAGTGAAAAATGTGACCATCAATGAGCCTTTTTTTCAAGGCCACTTTCCCTATCGGCCGGTGATGCCGGGCGTGTTG
>DATCIC010000522.1:0-2191 GCA_036508025.1 Rhodoferax sp.
CTGCAGCGGTCGTACCTTCAGCCACGACAGCCCCTGTTAACCCGGCAAAAGTAGCCGCCAGCGACAGCAAGGTCAAAGACGTTGAAGAGGCTGTGCAAGCCTGGGCCAAAGCTTGGTCAACAAAAGACATGACGGCGTACCTGGGCGCCTATGGCAAAGAATTTAATCCGGCCGGCAAGCAATCACGCAGCGCCTGGGAAGCAGAACGCCGCAATCGCATCGTCGGCAAGACCGCCATCAGTGTCAAACTGGAAAAATTAAGCGTCACAATTAATGGTGCCAACGCAACCGCCAGATTCCGCCAGGACTACCGCGCGGGTGCACTGGCGGTGTCAAGCCGTAAGACGCTTGAATTGGTCAGGAACGGCAGCCGATGGCTGATCGTGAAGGAATCCACGGGGAACTGATGACCGCTAGCGGGTCACAGCGAGCTTGGCTGACGATACTGCTTTCATTCATCGCCTGACGCCATCATGAAACGGTATTTTTCTGTCCTCTTTATTTCAGCCCTTGTCGGTCTGACGATCAGCGGCAACGCGGCTACTCGCAAGAAACTGGTCGACAAAGCCAACCCGATCGCGCTGGCGAAGCACAATTTGGTGCTCAATGCCGATCCAGCTGAAGCACGCCTGATGGCTATTTACCAACTCGTGGCTAAAGCGCAGGTTCGTGAGGCCCTGGACAAAGCCGAGCAGCTGGTCAAGGACCAGCCCCACTTTCAATTGGCGCAACTGGTCTATGGCGACCTGCTGGCCGCGCGCACGCGACCCATTCGAATGGTCGGCGACGTACCAGAGTCCATGCTCAAAGTCGGCGCACCAGTACTCAATGAACTCCGTGATGAGTCGCAGCTGCGCTTGAAGGCGTTTCGCGAACGCCCCCCTCCTGGCGCGCTCCCTTCGCAATTTCTCGCCTTGTCAGCGCGCAACCAGCACGCCATTGCCATTGATGCGTCCAAGTCACGCCTGTATCTGCTGGAAAATCGCCCCACCGGACTGACACTGATTGCTGATTATTACGTCTCAATCGGCAAATCCGGGCTGTCAAAAAACGCTGAAGGTGACCTGCGAACGCCCATGGGGGTGTACTTCATTACCAGCAACCTCGACCCGACGTCGCTGAAAGATTTTTACGGCTCTGGCGCCTTGCCCATCAACTATCCGAATGTGCTCGACAGCACACGCGGCAAGACTGGCGGCGGTATCTGGCTGCATGGCACGCCACCGGGCCAGTTTTCACGCGCGCCCCTGGCCACCGATGGCTGTGTCGTTCTGGCCAATCCGGACTTGATGGCACTGATCCGGACCGTCGAAGTTCGCACCACCCCGGTCGTAATTTCGCAAAGTCTGAAATGGGTCACACCGAAAACAGCGCGCTCTGAGAGCAAGCCGTTTGAAGAAGCATTGGCGGCTTGGCAAAATGCGAAATCCAGCGGCAACATGAACCGAGTGCTCAGTTTTTACAGCCCCAATTTCAATAGCAATGGCAAGACATTGACAGAATGGACACCGGCGCTGCGCAATGAGTTAACCAAGGTCCAGGGACGCGCCATCCAGCTCAAGGACCTGTCCTTGCTGCGCTGGACCGATACGGCCGACACCATGGTGGTTACGTTTGGCGAAGTGGCAAATGGCACCCGCACTGGGCCGACCAAGCGCCAATACTGGGTGCGTCAAGGCAACAATTGGAAAATATTTTATGAAGGAGTTATTGGATGAAATTTATACGTTTTCAGGCTTTAGCCCCCGCAGTTATTGCGGCAGCAGCTATGTTTTCAATAGTGTCAGCGGCATCGGCGCAAGCCCCAGCCCATGTGAAATTTGCCACGACCGCCGGCGATTTTGTGGTTGAGGTTTACCCCGACAAAGCACCTAAAACAGTCGAGAACTTTTTGCAGTACGTCAAAGACAAACATTACGACGGCACCATTTTCCACCGTGTGATCCCCAACTTCATGATCCAAGGCGGTGGCTTTGACGCCAAATATGTACAAAAACCGACCCGTGCGCCAGTGATGCACGAAGGCCGCGAGGCGCTCGCCAAGGGCGGCCCGAGGAACGTGACTGGCACACTTGCCATGGCCCGTACCAGTGACCCGCAATCGGCGACGGCACAGTTCTTCATCAATGTCAAAGACAATGCGTTTCTGGACCCCAGCGAGCGGGATTTTGGCTACACCGTGTTTGGCAAG
>DATCIC010000523.1:0-2377 GCA_036508025.1 Rhodoferax sp.
CCCACGGCACCGACACCTTGGAAGAAACCGCTTATTTTTTACACGCCGTGCTGCCGGCGCGGCAACTCGCAGCCAAGCCGGTGGTCCTGACCTGTGCCATGCGGCCAGCCTCCAGCGCGGCGCCGGATGGGCCGCAAAATATCAGGGATGCCGTCGTGGTGGCCACCACCATCGGCGCTTGTGGCGTGCTTGCCGTGTGTGCTGGTACGGTGCACGCGGCGGCCGATGTGCAAAAGGTTCACACCTACCGGCTTGATGCCTTCAGTTCGGGTGACGCCGGGGCCGTGGCGTATGTCGAGGAGGGTGCGGTGCGTTCAGTAAAGAATTGGCCTCTAGCCCCCGTCGACAGGGAACATGTAGCTATTGAAGCTATAGCAGCCGAGAAGCACTGGCCACGGGTGGAGATTGTGATGAACTACGCGGGCGCCAGCGGTGCGCTGGTGGATGCGCTGCTGGCTCCGGTGTCTGCGGCTAGCGCGCAGGGTCGGACTGACGCGCGCCTTGCCCCGGAACTGCCGGTGCGTGGCCTGGTGGTGGCCGGCACCGGCAATGGCACCATTCATCAGGATTTGGAGGCTGCGCTGCGCCGTGCGCAAGCGCTTGGGGTCAGGGTGGTGCGCTCAACCCGCTGCGCCACTGGCCGTGTGCTGGCAACAGAAAGTTCGGAATTTGAACATTCCAAAGGCCTGTCACCCGTCAAGGCCAGGATTGCACTGATGCTGGAACTGATGCGATCAGCGGCATCAGTTTGGGCGCCAGCACTTTGAGCAATTGCACCGTCAGGCCGCACAAAGGCGTACTTCACACGTTGTGCGTGCCCTCCACCACCACCCGCCTGGCACCTCGCGCACCCTGCAGAATTGGCACGACCACCTGGCCAGCCTGAAGAAAACCTGTCGCAAACTCGGTATCTCCTTCTGGCTGTACTTGCTTGATCGCGTGTCTTTGACCAACACCATCCCGCCACTGCCCACCCTCATTCGCAATGCTGCGATGGTAGGCGCATTGCCGTGACTTATTGAGAAGTTACTAAAAATGGCCTCTATCCCCCGTTGAATAAGGGTGAGTAGCTATTGAAATGAGAGTTGCTCACCAGCGCGAGCGGGCTGATTTATGGAGCACCGGCTTACTGCTTGGCCCCCAGGGCCAGCGCCGCCGCGCGTGACGCTTCGAGCCTGGGCGCATCCGGCGCGGCTTGCGTGGGCCAGCCTGCCAAGTGCTGTTGCGTGATGTCACACAGTGCAGTGATCCACTCTGGGTCGTCGTTCAGGCAGGGGATGAAATGAAACTCTTTGCCGCCAGCCTGCAAGAAGGCGGCGCGGCCTTCCATGTTGATTTCTTCCAGCGTCTCCAGGCAGTCGCTGGTGAAGGCGGGGCACACCACGTCGACGCGCTTGACGCCCGCTTTGCCCATGGCGATCAGGCTCGGTTCGGTGTAGGGCTCCAACCATTTGGCTCGGCCCAGGCGCGATTGAAACGTGACCTTGAACTGCTCTTGCGCCAGGCCCAATTGCTTGGCCAGCAGGCGCGCGGTCTTGCGGCATTCGCAGTGGTAGGGGTCCCCCAGGTGCAGGGTACGTTCGGGCACACCGTGAAAACTCATCACCAGCTGATCCGGGCGGCCATGGTTTTTCCAGTAACGCTGAATGCTCATGGCCAGCGCGGCAATGTAGCGGGCGTCGTCGTGGTAATGGTTGACAAAGCGCAGCTCGGGAATGGCGCGCACTTGCCCGGCCCAGCTGTACACCGCATCAAACAAGCTGGCCGTGGAGGTGGCGGAGTATTGCGGGTAGGCCGGCAGAATCAGCACGCGGGTGGTACCTGCGGCCTTGAGCGCATCGAGTTGCGACGCGATCGAGGCGCTGCCATAGCGCATGGCGTAACGCACTTGCACCTGGTGGCCGCGCTGGGCCAGCCAGCCTTGCAGCAGCTTGGCCTGCTTTTCGGTCCAGATCTTGAGCGGTGAGCCCTCGGGCAACCAGACACTGGCGTATTTGGCGGCGGATTTGGCGGGGCGAAAACGCAGGACGATGCCGTGCAGGATCAGCAGCCAGAGCAGGCGCGGGATTTCGACCACGCGTGGGTCGCTTAAAAACTCACTTAAAAAACGCCGTACATCAGGTGTGGTGGGGGTGTCGGGCGTGCCGAGGTTGCAGTACAGCACGGCGGTGCGGGGGGGCTGGCCGTGGGTGAACGGGGGCTCTTCGGCGAAAGGGGAAAGCTTGAGGAAGGTCATGGGTGCATTTTCGCGCAGTTGGTGAAGAGCTTGTTTTTGGTTGAATTTCAAATTTCAATCCACAATTTCATAGTCGGTGTTTTGGGGAATTGCTGGTTGCTGGGGCTTGATTTTTTTTAAGTGATTTTTCCCCCACTCACT
>DATCIC010000524.1:0-3201 GCA_036508025.1 Rhodoferax sp.
GTGCAACAGTAGCCGAGGCTACCGGCGCAGCCGCAAGCGCCGGGGCTGCGGCAGTCTGCGCAGCGGCACCCGCGGCGACCGGCGCGGTGCCTTCCAATATCGCCAGCAGGTCGCCAATATTGACTTTGTCGCCGAGTTTGACCTTGAGTTCCTTGATCACGCCCGCCGCGCTGGACGGAATTTCCATGGAAGCCTTGTCTGACTCGACGGTAATCAGGCTTTGCTCAAGCCGGACCGCATCGCCCACCTTGACCATGACCTCAATCACCGTCACATCTTTGAAGTCACCAATGTCGGGCACGCGAACCTCAACGGGGCCAACGCTGGACGCTACTACATCAATAGCTGCCTGCACAGGAGGGACAGTGGCTACAGCCTGATTTGGCTTAAATTCCTGGGCTGGCGCCGGTGCCGCAGTGGCAGGTTCTGCAGCGGCTGCACCCTCGGCATCCGCCACCTCCAGCAACAACAACAATGAGCCTTGCTTGACCTTGTCGCCCAGGGCGACCTTGAGCTCCTTGACCACGCCAGCCGATGACGAGGGGATTTCCATCGACGCCTTGTCGGACTCGACGGTAATCAAGCTTTGTTCAGCCTTGACGGTGTCGCCCGGCTTGACCAGCAGTTCAATCACTGCAACTTCATCAAAATCGCCAATGTCCGGGACTTTTACTTCGATTAAGGACATACATGTCTCCTTATTTATTCAGTTAACGGGCAAGGCAAACGTGCCGCCCTCTCATTATGAAACCTGCTGCGCGGCTGCCGCCAACCCCCGCCCTGCTTCAATACGGCAGGGCGTGGTGTCACAAGGCAGCAGGTGATTCAGATCACGCGTACAGCGGATTGATCTTGTCAGTCTGGATGCCGTACTTGGCAATGGCCTCCACCACCTTGGCCACCGGCAGCGTGCCTTCTTCGCTCAGCGCCTTCAATGCGGCCACCACGATGAAGTGACGGTTGATCTCAAAGTGCTCACGCAGTTTGCTGCGGAAATCGCTGCGGCCAAAACCGTCGGTGCCCAGCACTTTGTAGGTGCGACCTTTCGGAATGAACGAGCGAATCTGCTCGGCATAAGCCTTCATGTAGTCGGTTGACGCCACCACTGGGCCGCTGTGCTTTTCAAGCTGCTGCGCGACAAATGACACGCTGGCCGGTGCCGCTGGGTTCAACAGGTTGTGGCGGTCGCAGGCTTGGCCGTCACGCGCCAACTCATTAAAGCTGGGGCAACTCCAGACATTGGCGCTGATGCCCCAGTCTTTCGCCAGCAACTCTTGCGCGGCAATCGATTCGCGCAGGATCGAGCCCGAGCCCAGCAGTTGCACCGTGGGCTGCTTGGCAGCCGTTGCACCTGCTTTGCACAGGTACATGCCCTTGATGATCTGCTCCTCAGTGCCCACACTCAAACCGGGCATCGGGTAGTTCTCATTGAGCAGCGTGATGTAGTAGTAGACGTTGTCCTGCTTTTCGACCATGCGCTTCAAGCCGTGGTGCAGGATGACGCCGACTTCGTGCGCAAAGGTCGGGTCGTAGCTGATGCAGTTGGGAATGGTGCCGGCCAGAATATGGCTGTGGCCGTCTTCGTGCTGCAGACCTTCGCCATTGAGCGTGGTGCGCCCGGAGGTGCCGCCCAGCAGAAAGCCGCGCGCCTGCATGTCGCCAGCCGCCCAGGCCAGGTCGCCGATGCGCTGAAAGCCGAACATCGAGTAGTACACGTAAAACGGCACCATGATGCGGTTGGAGGTGGAGTAGCTGGTGGCCGCCGCGATCCAGCTCGCCATGCCGCCGGCTTCGTTGATGCCCTCCTGCAGCACCTGACCCTTGGCATCTTCCTTGTAGTACATGACCTGGTCTTTATCGACCGGGGTGTATTTCTGGCCTTCCGGGTTGTAGATGCCAATCTGGCGGAACAACCCTTCCATGCCAAAGGTGCGGCCCTCGTCGACCAGAATCGGCACCACCCGTGGGCCCAGCGCCTGGTCGCGCAGCAACTGGGTCAAAAAGCGCACATACGCTTGCGTGGTGGAGATTTCGCGGCCTTCGGCGGTGGGCTCGATCACACTCTTGAAAATTTCCAGCGCCGGCACGGTGAAATGCTCGTCGGCTTTGGTGCGCCGGTGCGGCAGGTAGCCACCGAGTGCCTTGCGGCGCTCGTGCAGGTAGCGCATCTCAGGCGTGTCGTCAGCCGGTTTGTAAAACGGAATATCGGCGATTTGGCTGTCCGGGATCGGAATGTTGAAGCGGTCACGAAAGATCTTGATGTCGTCGTCGGTGAGCTTCTTGGTCTGGTGCACATTGTTCTTGCCCTCGCCGCTCTTGCCCATGCCAAAACCCTTCACGGTCTTGATCAGCAGCACGCTCGGCTGGCCCTTGTGATTCACCGCCTTGTGATACGCCGCGTAGACCTTCTGTGGGTCATGGCCGCCGCGGCGCAGGTTCCAGATGTCGTCATCGCTCATCTTCGCTACCATCGCCAGCGTCTTCGGGTCGCGGCCAAAGAAATGCTCGCGCACATAGGCGCCGTCTTTGGACTTGAAGGTCTGGTAGTCACCGTCCAGCGTGTCCATCATCAGCTTCTTCAAAGCGCCGTCTTTGTCACGCGCCAGCAGCGGATCCCAGTCGCTGCCCCACACCAGCTTGATGACGTTCCAGCCGGCACCGCGGAACTCACCTTCGAGCTCCTGAATAATCTTGCCGTTGCCACGCACCGGGCCATCCAGGCGCTGCAGGTTGCAGTTGATGACGAAAATCAGGTTGTCGAGCTTTTCGCGCGCGGCCAGACCGATAGCGCCCAAGGACTCCACTTCGTCCATTTCGCCATCGCCGCAAAACACCCAGACCTTGCGGTTCTCGGTGTTGGCGATGCCACGCGCGTGCAGGTATTTCAAAAAGCGCGCCTGGTAAATCGCCATCAGCGGCCCCAGGCCCATGGACACGGTCGGGAATTGCCAGAACTCGGGCATCAGCTTGGGGTGCGGGTAGCTGGACAAGCCTTTGCCACCGGTTTCCTGGCGGAAATTGAGCAACTGCTCTTCCGTCAAACGACCTTCAAGGTAAGCACGGGCATAGACACCGGGGGCCACATGGCCCTGGATATAGAGACAGTCGCCACCATGGTTTTCGCTCTCGGCATGCCAGAAATGGTTAAAACCGGCACCAAACATATGGGCGAGCGAGGCAAATGAGCCAATGTGGCCGCCC
>DATCIC010000525.1:0-5140 GCA_036508025.1 Rhodoferax sp.
CCAGCACGTTCAGACGCCCCCGGTGCGCCATGCCGATCACGATTTCCTGAATACCTTTGACGCCAGCCGACTGGATCAGCTCGTCCATGCAGGCGATAAAGCTCTCGCCCCCTTCAAGTGAAAAGCGTTTTTGCCCGACATACTTGGTGTGCAAAAATCGCTCCAGGCCTTCGGCGGCGGTGAGCCGGTCCAGAATGTGTTTTTGTTGTTCCACCGAAAAACTCGGTTTGGAGCGAATGCTCTCCAATTTTTGCTGCCACCAGCGCTTATGGCTCTGGTCGGTGGTGTGCATGAATTGCACACCGATGGTGCCGCAGTAGGTCTGGCGCAACGCATTCATCAACTCGCGCAAGCTCATGCTGTTTTTGCCGAAGAAGGTGTTGCTGGTGTCAAACACCGCTTCCTGGTCGGCGTCGCTGAAGCCGTAAAACGAAGGCTCCAGCTCTGGTATCGCGACGCGCTCGGCGCGCTTCAAGGGGTCCAGATCAGCCCAACTGACGCCGACGTTGCGGTGCGCGGCAATCAGCTGCTGCACCGCGGTGCGCTTACGCCCCATTTCAGCGTCAACGCTGGCCACCACCACTTTGGTGCCGCCCTGTTTGGCACGCTCGGCAAAGGCATTGATAACCGGCAGATGCGGCACGTCTTTGGCGTTGCTGCCATCGGCGGCGGGCACATGCTGCAAGGCGTCGAAATAATCACGCCAGCTGTCGGGCACGCTGGCGGGGTTGGCCAGGTAGTTTTCGTACATCTCTTCGACGTACGGTGCGTTGCCACCAAAAAGATAGGTGTTGGCCTGATAGGCCTGATAGACCGACGATGTCGAACTCGCCCCTTGAGACGTTATTTCACTCATATTGCGCTGACCTCCGTTTCCCTGCAGGAAACTTGAGCTGGTTAAAGCTGTGTTTTAAAAACCTTCCGCGTCACGGCTTGACCGTTTGGCGGATGCAACTGTGGCTGGAAGGGCCCTGTGACAAGGCGCAATTGTGCCACCAATGAGAACTTGGCGTCATTCCAATGCTATTCGGCACTGATCCCCAAGTTGATTTATACGGTCACCATATCCTTGATCTGTTGCAGCGCTGCCGGGTCTTCCATGGTCGTCAAATCGCCAGGGTCGCGCCCTTCACAAACCGCCTGGACGGCCCGGCGCAACAACTTGCCGCTGCGGGTCTTGGGCAGCACCGTGACAAAGCGCACGCGCGCTGGCCGGGCGACGGCACCCAGGTCGCCGTCCACCAGTTTCATGATTTCGCCCTCCAACTTCAGGCGACCGGCTTCGTCGGCCACCAGGCTCATGTCCTTGACCACCGCAAACGCCATCGCGACCTGGCCCTTGAGTTGATCGGCGACACCGACCACCGCCACTTCGGCAATGTTGGGGTGGGCCGAGATGCTTTCTTCAATCTCACGCGTGCCCAGCCGGTGCCCTGCGACGTTGATCACGTCGTCGGTACGACCCAGGATGAAGTAATAGCCGTCGGCATCGCGAATGCCCCAGTCGAAGGTGCTGTAAACCATTTTTCCGGGAATGGTGGTCCAGTAGGTACTGACGAAGCGCGCATCGTCGCCCCACACCGTTTGCAGGCAGCCTGGCGGCAACGGGCCTTCGATCGCGACCACGCCCTTCTGATTCGCGCCCATGAGCTCCTCGCCGGTGTTTTCGTCGAGCAGCTTGACGTTGTAGCCATACACGGCCTTGCCGGGCGAGCCAAATTTGGTCGGCGAATCGTCCACACCCTTGCAAATGCTCAGGATCGGCCAGCCGGTCTCGGTCTGCCAGTAGTTGTCAACAATCGGGCGCCCCAGGCCTTCGGCGATCCACTGGGCTGTGGGTTGGTCCAGCGGCTCGCCGGCCAGAAACAGCGCGCGCAGCGATGACAAGTCGTATTTCTTGAGCAGCGCCGGGTCCTGCTTCTTCAGGACGCGAATGGCCGTGGGCGCGCTGAACATCACCGTCACCTTGTATTTTTCCACCAGACTCCACCAGATGCCGCCGTCCGGTCGCGTCGGCAGGCCTTCGTACATGATGGTCGCCATACCCGCAATCAGGGGGCCGTAAATGATGTAGCTGTGGCCCACGACCCAGCCGATGTCGCTGGTGGAAAAATAGGTTTCACCGGCATTGCCGCAGTAAATGTGCTTCATGCTGGCGGCCAGCGCCACGCAATAGCCGCCGGTGTCGCGCTGTACGCCCTTGGGCTTGCCGGTGGTGCCGCTGGTGTAGAGCGTGTAGCTCGGGTGCGTGGCATCGACCCATTCACAGGGCACCACGGTTGCCATGTGTTTTTGCCGCAGAGCCGCCCACAGATGGTCACGACCCGGCACCAGATTCATGGTCACCAAGCCACGATCGACCAGCAGCACGGCCTGCGGTTTGTGGCTTGAGAGGCGAATCGCCTCGTCCAGCAAAGGCTTGTAGGCCACCGCCTTGCCGCCGCGCGATCCGGCGTCGGCACTGATGATGACTTTGGGCGAAGCGTCTTCAATGCGCGAGGCCAGCGAACCCGAAGCGAAGCCGCCGAACACCACCGAGTGGATCGCACCGATACGCGCGCAGGCCAGCATGGCAAAGGCGGCATCGGCGATCATCGGCATGTAGATCAGAACCCGGTCGCTCTTTTGCACCCCCAGGTCTTTGAGCACCGCCGCCATGCGCTGCACCTCGGCGTGCAGTTCACGGAACGAATAGACCTTTTCCTGGTTGGTCTCGGTCGAGACAAAAATCAGCGCCGCCTGGTCGGCCCGGTCTTTCAGATGGCGATCGACCGCGTTGTGGCATAAATTGATGGTGCCACCGACAAACCACTTGGCAAATGGCGGATTGCTGTAGTCGCAAATTTGCGTGGGTTGCACTTTCCAGTCCACCAGTTGGGCTTGTTCGCCCCAGAAGGCGTCGCGATCTTCGAGTGAACGGCGGTGGAATTCGGCATAGTTTGTCATTGTTTGTCTCCAGAGGTCCTAAAACTGAATTCATAATTATGAACTTTGAACTTGCTACAAGCTGACTTCGTGCGCCCGTCTCAATGCCTGCGCGGGCCACCTGCCCCCAAACCTGCCCAGCGCCATGACGGCCAATGGTTGGCGGCAACAGTCCCATCCAGTTTTTGGCAGGACTGAATTAGCTGCTATATTAATAGCTAGCCAGGCAATACTGGCGGGGGCTAGAGCCCTATTTAATCAAAATTTGTACAGCTTTGAAGTGTGGATGCTCGGCGCTGCGCAGCCACTCAAATGCCACCATCTCGGTTGTCACCAGTTCGGCCCCGGCGCCGGCCAGCCGGTCAAAAGCAGCGTCGCGGTTGCGCTCGGTGCGCGAGCTGCAGGCGTCGGTCACCACCCAGACTTCAAACTCGTCTTCGAGCAAATGCAGCGCGGTTTGCAGCAGGCAGACATGCGCCTCGCAGCCGGCGATCACGATGGTGTTGCGCTCGGCCGGGTTGCCTGCTGGCTTTTGCAGGTGCTTGGGCAAGCTACGCGCGTTGCCAGCGACTGGCTTGGCTGGCGGGCGCAGCCATTCACCCAGGCCTTCTTCGACACCGCTGAAATGCATTTTGCTCAAGGTCTGCGCGCACAGCGCCCGCAATTCGGGCGCGTTTTCGCCCAATTTGGACGGATTTTGCTCAGTGCCCCAAACGGGTACCTCCAGCAAACGCGCAATTTGCGCCAGGCGCAGCGCGTTGGCCAGAACCAGCGGAGCTTCAAAAATGGCGGGCATTAGGCGGCTTTGGTAATCCACCAGCACGACTTGGGACTGGGCAGCATCTAGCAACATGGCAGGTTTCCTTCAAGAAGTTGGCATTGTCGGGCACGGGCCGATTCATGCGCAAGTGCTGCGCCCACAGACCCTTGGGCATGTTCTTTGCTTAACGGGCGAAACGGCTGAGGCCATTGCGGAATGATAGCGGGGCCACTTGGCGTTGCAGCCAGCTACCCGCATTTTGCTATTGTTTAAATAGCTAATAGCACATATTTCACGAGGGCCAGAGGCCGAAAACTCATAAGGTTCGGACAGCACAGGCTTGCAACCTGGCGCAATAGAACAATCGATTGGCGTCATCGCGAAATGGCAAAGAGGCGGCCTTGTTCTACAGTCGGCTTCATACTGAAGCAAAAAGGAGCAAGGCATGCGACGATGGAATGGCTGGGGCGACGATGCGACCTCGATGGACCTGAGCGAGGCCGCGCGCGCCATGATGAACGCGCGCCTGGGGCCGGGACTGCCGGGGGTTGACGCCACGCGCGAGGCCATGCTGGCCCAAATCCCCGCCTCGCGCCTGGCTGGCGCGCACCCGTTGATTCAAAGCGACGCCGCGACCCGTTTTGCCATGGCCATGGGCGAGAGCTTTGCCGACTGGATCCGCAAGCGCTTCGGTGCCCTGCCCCCGGTGCCCGACGGCGTGGCCTTTCCTGAATCCTCAAGCCGAGTGCGCGAGCTGATCGACCTGGCCAACGCGAACAACTGGATCGTGATCCCGTTTGCCGGTGGCACCAGCGTGGCCGGGCACCTGGACTGCCCCCTAAGCGAACGACCGATCCTGTCGATCAATCTCAGCCGCATGAACCGCCTGCTGCACCTGGACAAGCAAAGCCAGTTGGCCACCTTTGGCGCGGGCACATCCGGGCCCTTGGTGGAAGCGCAGTTGCGCGCGCAGGGCTACACGCTGGGGCATTTTCCGCAGTCATTTGAATACTCCACCGTGGGTGGCTGGGTAGTGACGCGCTCCAGCGGCCAGCAGTCGTTGCGCTATGGGCGCATTGAGCAGTTGTTTGCAGGGGGTCGGCTGGAGTCGCCGGTCGGCACACTGAGCATCCCGACCCTGCCGGCGGCCAGCGCCGGGCCGGACTTGCGCGAGTTGGTGCTGGGTTCGGAGGGCCGCTTTGGCATTCTCACCGAGGCCACGGTACGCGTCTCGCGCCTGCCTGAACACGAGAGTTTTCACTCCCTTTTTTTCCCCGACTGGGACGCCGCCGAGGACGCTGTGCGCGAGCTGGTACAGCGCAAACTGCCCTTGAGCCTGCTGCGACTGTCCAACGGCATCGAGACCGAAACCAACCTCACGCTGGCTGGCCACGCGCGCCTGATCGGCTGGCTGCAGCGCTACTTGTCCTGGCGCGGCTGCTCTGATGCCAAATG
>DATCIC010000526.1:0-2963 GCA_036508025.1 Rhodoferax sp.
CAATTAACCCGGCGTACATCCATGTGTTTACAAACGCCATCATTAAGGGTAGGATCACGCTACACCTTAAAGGAGTGGTCATGGCCATCACCAAAATTTTCAAAAACGGCAACTCTCAAGCCGTGCGGATTCCTTCAGAACTGGCGTACAGCACGTGGGACATCGACTTGATTATTGAGCGCCAAGGCGATGAGTTGCGCATTCGACCGGCCCAGCGGCGCATCGGCGATGTCTTGGGCAAGCTCGCCAAGTTCTCCCCCGACTTCATGGTTGAAGGGCGTGGCAGCAACATCGAAGGCGAGCGCGAGGCACTATGAAGCCCAAGTACATGCTTGACACCAACATCTGCATTTACCTGATGAAACATCAGCCAGTGGAGGTCAAGGCGCGCTTCGATCAATGCTTTGTTGGCGAGGTGGTCATTTCAGCCATCACGCTGGCTGAGCTTGAATACGGGGTGACTTGTTCTGGTGCCGCCGAGCCCGCCAATCGGGTACAGCTGGCCAGTTTTATTGACGATGTTCCTGTCGCACCCTTTGAAGCCCTGGCCGCTAGGGCCTACGGCCCCGCCCGCTTCGCCAACCGCGAACGCAGTAGGGACGCACTGGACAAACTGATCGCAGCGCACGCCATAGCACTTGGTGCCACGTTGGTCACCAACAACGTGTCTGATTTCACGGCCTACCCAGAGCTCACGGTTGAGAATTGGGTCAGCAGCCACTGAAGTCAGGCTTTTTTACATTCCCCACGGCCCGCCGCAGTCCCCCGTCCACCGACATCGGCGGCACCCAGCCCAACAGACTGCGCGCATTCGAAATATCCAGCTGCAAATTACCGCACAAGCGCTGTACCGCATCGCCATACTATTCAAAAACAATAGCTACTCACTCAGTGTTGACGGGGGCTGCAGCCATAAAAGCTATAAATTAATTGAAATCCGACCCCAATTAACCTTCTAATAACCTCGCGCACTTGATCGACGGGGGTTATGTAAAGTCAGCTTCTAGATTGACTGTCTACCGCGCGGCCTATTAGGCCCTTCATCTGCCTTTGAGCAATGACATGACCTAGCGCCGCAGCCTTGGCAATCCACATCAGGCCCAAGTGATCATCTTTTTTCACGCCATGACCGCCAATGTAACAGTGCCCAAGCCATTGCATGGCATCAGGGTTGTTTTGCTGGGCTGCTTGCTGAAACCAATAGAACGCTGCTTGATATTTTTCGGACATTAGAAAAAGCTGCCCGATGTCGTCTTGTGCCTCTGCATTGCCAGCATCAGCCAGTAAGACGAAGTGTTGATCTTCAGCCTCTATGGGTACACAGATGTGCGGCACCACCTCTGACCATAAGAGCGTGGCTCGTCCACGCACGTCATCAGCCACGCGAGTAAAGTCGCCTCTGGCAATGCGCCGCCACCAGGTACTCTTACTCATTTCGGTGATGGCACACGCGGTATCAAGGCTGATAACGGTGAAGCTTGCTTTGGTGGCATTCATATGTTTATGATAAATCAATCTCTCATCTCTGACTTGAGTCCGTGAAACACCAAGACACTGTGTCACTTGAGTCCGTGACACACCAAAACACTGTGTCACTTGAGACAAAACGCCAAGTTGCCTGAGTATTGAGCTTTTCCAAACATGGCACGGAATCTGCTGTGAGAGTCTGTCTCGTTTTTCTTTTCTTAACTTTTGGAGCTTTACATGAAGCGTTCTATGCAAAAGGGTTTTACCCTGATCGAATTGATGATCGTCGTGGCGATTATTGGTATTTTGGCTGCCGTGGCTTTGCCGGCTTATCAGGATTACACGAAGCGTGCCAAGATGTCGGAAGTGATTTTGGCGGCTTCAGGTTGCCGCACCTCAATCACAGAGGTTTATCAGACCAACTCTGCAGCCAGCCTGCCCGCTGCGGGTGGTTGGGGTTGCGAAAGCTCCGGCGTCAGTGGAGTAACCAAGTACGTGGAAAAAGTTGAGACGGATGCTACCGGCGGTGTTATTGTGACGGTACGAGGCTTTGGTGATCCGGCTATCGATGCCAAAACTGTGAGTCTGGTACCTGTTTCTTCAGGTCTTCTTGCTCCAACTACTGCTCTCCCGCTGGCTCAATGGGTTTGCGGTAATAAAGCGGTGACCACTGGCGGTACGGCTACCTCGACCGCAGTCACGACGGTCCCAGAAAAATTCTTGCCTGGTTCTTGCCGCGGCGCCTGATTTTGTCCGGTTGGTTTTCTGTCTTCAAAACGCCCCGCTTGGGGCGTTTTGCTTTGTTGGGTCATGGGTGTTCGATCTCATCTCTTGTATCTTTAATTGTTGCTCTAATTTTTTTATCCGTCAGTTGGTTGCAGCCCCTTCATATCTTGCCTTGGGTCAGCTGGCACAGCGAAGCGGTAGCCTTTTTAACGGTGTTGCTCAGCGCTTGGTACGGTTTATTCGTCGCCGTAAAGAAAGGTAATGCCAGTGCGGTTTCAACACCCCGCACCGCGCTCCCCTTCATCGGATTGGCGCTACTGATCTGGCTGCAAACTGCGGCTGGACTGATCAATTCTTTCGGTGATGCTGTTGTCTTCACGCTTTACCTAATTCTCTGCATCCTGTGTATGGGGCTGGGCCGTGCCAGCAGCAGCGACCCAAAGACTTACGACGTACTGGCTGGCGTCTTGCTGCTGGGTGCCTTTCTTTCAGCCGTCGTCGCGTTTGCCCAAGTCCTCGAGTTATGGGAAACCTCTGCCTGGATTAGCCGCATGCCTCAACTGCGCAGGCCCGGCGGCAACTTGGGGCAGCCCAATCAATTGGCAACCTTGCTGTTGATGGGCTTGGCCAGTTTGATGTTCTTGTATGAGTCAAAAAGGCTCGGCGCGCTGGCATCGGCGTTACTCGCGTTCACCTTGCTGACTGGCGTGGCCGCCACCGAATCCCGAACTGCTATTCTGAGTTTGGCCCTGTTGATTCTTTGGTGGTTT
>DATCIC010000527.1:0-5272 GCA_036508025.1 Rhodoferax sp.
TCGGTACTGCGCAGCGCTGCGCTGGGCGAATTTTTGCAGCAAATGTATGACGACCAGCCTGACCATTGGGATGAGACGCTGACCGGCCCGGCCCGCTGGCGCGTGATTGTGAACACCCTCACGCGCCTGCGCTTTTGCACACCGGCGGGTCAGATGGAGTTTGATGCCACCGGTGGGCTTGACGCCGCGCCGGCCGGCTATTTGCCATGGTTTGACGTGCCCGGCCGCCAGACGTCCGGCGTACTGCTGGCGTTTGGCCACTGGTCCACACTGGGTTGGCTGGGACGCAGCAATGTGCTGGCACTCGATACCGGCTGCGTCTGGGGTGGTGCCTTAAGCGCCTTGCGGCTCGAGAGCGTCAATGGGCAACTGCAGCAGCAGTTGATTCAGGTCAAGTGTCAGCAAGCCCAAAAACCCGGCTAGCCGACCCGGCCCCAACCCACACTACGCCGACTTGAACAGCGCTGCAACCCGGCGCTTGGGCTTGATATTGGCAGACGCGCTGCGCGCACCCTGCCGAGTCGCAGCGGCCTCCCAGGACGGTGCTTCTGCTGCGACCACCGCAGGTTCGTAGGGCTTATCAAAAAACGGGTCGCGCGACGCCGACAGCGGCCGCGTGAAATCCCGCCGGGGTGGTCGCTCCGGCCGGGCATATTGACCTTCATGGGCCACGTCGCGCAGCGAGCCCGCCCGATGGGCGCCATGGCGAGAGTCATTCTGCGCACCTTCGGCATACATGCGATGGCCGT
The DNA here is from genome assembly GCA_036508025.1 of Rhodoferax sp. Lineage (GTDB taxonomy): Bacteria > Pseudomonadota > Gammaproteobacteria > Burkholderiales > Burkholderiaceae_C > Rhodoferax. The sequence goes on from DATCIC010000527.1 coordinate 750, forward strand.
CGTTGATGCGGCCCTGCTTGCTAATGTCGGGCAGGTTTTCATCAAATTCAACGGCTTCCAATTCGATTTTGGTGTTGAGCAGTTTCTCAATATCCGCCACCAACCGAATGTCGCTCTTGGCGACAAAACTCACTGCCAGGCCAGCCGCGCCAGCGCGTCCGGTGCGACCAATGCGGTGCACATAGTCTTCAGCGTTGAAGGGAATGTCAAAATTGAAGACGGCCGGCACATCCTTGATGTCGAGTCCGCGCGCCGCCACATCGGTGCACACCAGCAAATCGACCTCACCGCTTTTGAAGGATTCAAGGGCTTTCAAGCGCTCATCCTGGCTCTTGTCGCCATGCAGTGCCGTGGTTTTCAGGCCCTCATGTTCAAGTGAGCGGGCCAGGCGGGCGCAGCCGAGTTTGCTGTTGACAAACACAAAGGCCTGCTTCATGCCGCGGGCTTTGAGTATCTGGTGCAAGGCATGACGCTTGTCATCCGCATCAACGCTGTAAAAATGCTGCTCCACGGTGGAGGCAGCAGCGTTGGAACGTGCGACCTCAATCGTCACCGGGTCTTGCAGATAGCTGCTGGCCAGACGTTTGATTTCAGACGAAAACGTGGCCGAGAACAGCAACGTGATGCGCTGCTTGGGCAAATAGCTCAGGATGCGTTGCAGATCGGGCAAAAAGCCGATGTCCAACATGCGGTCGGCCTCATCAAGCACCACATATTCCACCTGATTGAGAACACAATTCTTGGCTTCGATGTGGTCCAGCAGCCGCCCAGGCGTGGCCACCAGCACTTCGACGCCTTTTTTCAACTCCAGCGTTTGGGGCTTCATATCCATACCGCCAAAAACCACCGCGCTACGCAGATTGGTATGGACGGCGTAGTCTTTGATCGCTTGCGCCACCTGGTCGGCCAGCTCACGCGTGGGCAGCAGCACCAAGGCGCGCACCGGATGGCGGGCCGGTGAGGTGGAACTATTTTCGTGCTTGAGCATGCGCTGCAGCAAAGGCAGGGCAAAGGCTGCCGTCTTGCCGGTGCCGGTCTGGGCAGCGCCCATCACGTCTCGGCCCTGCAGCACCACCGGAATGGCCTGCGCCTGAATCGGCGTCATGGACTCGTAACCCATGTCGGCCACGGCGCGCGCCAAGGGGGCGGCGAGCTGCAACTGGGCAAAGGCCATGGGAAGGGTATCGGGGGTCAGTTCAGTCATCAAATCGGTCATTCATAGCCAAGGTTAAGTGCTATCGATCCGATAGCTGATGAAATCCCCAAGCTTGGGGACAAACGGTCATTATCCTCTATACAGGAAAATGCTGCGGTGCAGGCGCCCCATTCGACGCTGTGGGAGGCCGCTAAAATAACGCCGAAAGGTTTAAGTTCATGAATATTTTTCACCGCCCCTATTACCAGTCTGAAGCAACGCAGTTCATCGATCAGCTCAAAGCCAAGAACCCTGAGTTGGCCGTGAAGCAGCGCCAGGGGCTGAAACTATTGTGGGACAAAGCCGTCGACTGGAGCACCTGGCGCGGGTACCGAGCCGCCCAGGTCAAGCAAAAACCCTACGTCTACCAGACCTTGACTGATTAAGAGCCAAATTGGCCTCCAGCCCCCGTAAACGGGGCGCTTATAGCTATATATTAGATAGCAGAATGACTGCCTGGCATGGTTGACAGCGCCGAGTTGCTCGCCCAATTCAAGCCCGATTCATCCGGCATGCCGGATGTAGTGGACCACGTTGCGGTCGCCCGCTTGTATGGTGAGCCGCTGTTTGCCTTGCCGCGGGATTTGTACATTCCACCGGATGCGCTGGAAGTCTTTCTGGAGGCCTTTGAAGGACCGCTGGACCTGCTCTTGTACCTGATCCGCAAGCAAAACTTCAATATTCTTGATATCCCCATGGCGGGCATGACGCGCCAATACCTGGTCTATGTGGAAGAAATTCGCGGCCGCAATCTGGAACTCGCCGGCGAATACCTGTTGATGGCAGCGATGCTGATTGAGATCAAGTCACGCATGCTGCTGCCGCCCAAGAAAGTGGCCGAAGGACAAGAGGCCGAAGATCCGCGCGCCGAACTGGTACGCCGCCTGCTCGAATACGAGCGCATGAAGCTGGCCGCGGCACGGCTTAACGCCGTGCCCCAGTTTGGCCGCGACTTCCTGCAAGCGCAGGTGTTTATTGAACAATCACTGCAACCACGTTTTCCGGATGTCAGCGTGGTCGAACTGCAGGAAGCCTGGAGCGCCATTTTGAAGCGTGCCAAGCTGGTGCAGCACCATAAAATAACGCGTGAAGAGCTGTCGGTGCGTGAACATATGAGCCTGGTGCTCAAAAAGCTTCAAGGGCGACGTTTTGTCGAATTTGAAGAGTTGTTCGACCCGGCGAGCGGCGCGCCAGTACTGGTCGTGACCTTCATCGCCATGCTCGAACTGGCCAAGGAAACCCTGATCGAAATCACCCAGGCTGAAGTTTTTGCCCCCATTTACGTCCGTCTGGCCTACTCACTTAACTGAAGCCCCGCATGAATGCCACAAATGTGAACACCCCTTCCACCCTTCATTTTGACGTACTGATTGTCGGCAGCGGCCTGGCCGGACTGAATGCTGCCTTGCTGCTGGCGCCGACCCGGCGCGTGGCCGTGATCACCAAACGCGCCATGAAAGAGGGCTCCAGCGGCTTGGCCCAGGGTGGCATTGCTGCCGTTTGGGACAAAAACGACAGCTTCCAAGCCCACGTAGACGACACCCTGGTGGCTGGCGCCGGTCTGTGCGACGTGGCTGCGACCCGTTTTGTGGTGGAACAAGCGCCCCAAGCGATTGCCTGGCTACAGACCATGGGTGTGCCTTTTTCTGAAGAAAACGGCCACCTGCACCTCACCCGTGAAGGTGGCCACAGCGCGCGGCGCATTGCACATGTGACCGACGCTACCGGCGCCGCCGTCCAGGACACGTTGATTGAGCGCGTGCGCCAGACCCCCAACATCACCCTGTTCGAGAACCACACCCTGGTGGACTTGATCACCAGCGCCAAGCTGGACCCGCTGGGCAACCGCCAGGCCGGTGCCAATCAGTGCCTGGGGCTCTATGCACTCGACGATGTCACGGATGAGGTGATTACCTTCGAGGCGCAGCACACCATTTTGGCCACAGGCGGCGCTGGCAAAGTTTATCTGTACACCACCAACCCCGACACCGCCACCGGCGACGGCATTGCGGCGGCCTGGCGCGCGGGCTGCCGGGTGCAGAACATGGAATTCATTCAGTTCCACCCGACCTGTCTTTACCACCCGCACGCCAAGTCGTTCCTGATCAGCGAGGCGGTGCGGGGTGAGGGCGGGCGCTTGCTGCTGCCTGATGGCACGCGCTTCATGCCTCAGCACGATGCACGCGCTGAACTGGCACCGCGCGATATAGTGGCCCGCGCCATTGACTTCGAAATGAAAAAGGGCGGGTTCGATTGCGTCTATCTCGACATTTCACACCAGCCGCTGGCCTTCCTGAAAGAACATTTCCCCAACATCTACGCGCGCTGCCTGGAACTGGGGATTGATATTTCCAAACAGCCTATCCCCGTGGTTCCCGCCGCCCACTACACCTGTGGTGGCGTGTTGGCCGATCTGGACGGACGCGCCGACTTGGGCGGTCTGTACGCCATTGGCGAAACCGCCTGCAGTGGCCTGCACGGCGCCAACCGGCTGGCCAGCAACTCACTGGTGGAGTGCATGGTGTTTGCGCGTGCCGCCACGCAGGTCATTGTCCAGACCCCGGTGGCAGAGCCACGGGCACTGCCCTCATGGGACGACAGCCGTGTGAGCGATGCGGACGAGGCCGTGGTGATCTCGCACAACTGGGACGAGTTGCGCCGCTTCATGTGGGACTACGTCGGCATTGTGCGCACCAACAAACGGCTGGAGCGCGCCGCCCACCGTATCGCCCTGCTACAGGGTGAAATTGATGAGTTCTACTCCACCTTTCACGTCACCCGCGACCTGCTGGAGTTGCGCAACCTGGTGCAGGTGGCGGACCTGATCGTGCGTTCGGCCCAGTCCCGCCATGAGAGCCGTGGCTTGCATTTCAGTCGCGATTACCCGCAAACCGACGCAGTCGCCAAACCAACCACACTGGTGCCTTGAGGCGCCCTACCCCCTGCCAACGGAGAGACCCATCATGCTGCGCACCCTGCTCAAATCCAAAATCCACCGCGTCGCTGTGACCGACTGTGAACTGCATTACGAAGGTTCCTGCGCCATCGACGAGGACCTGCTCGACGCCGCCAATCTGGCTGAAAACGAACAGATTCACATCTGGAACATCAACAACGGCGAACGCTTTGTGACCTACGCCATCCGCGGCGAGCGCGGCACCGGCATCATCTCGCTCAACGGCTCAGCGGCGCGTCGCGCCGCCGTGGGTGACCTGATCATCATTGCCGCCTTTGCCCAGGTGCCCGAAGCTCAGCTTGGCGGATTTAGGCCCCAGCTGGTGTTTGTCGATGCCAACAACCGCCTGCAGCATCAACGCTCGCACATTCC
>DATCIC010000528.1:0-3082 GCA_036508025.1 Rhodoferax sp.
GCTCGCTGCAAGACCTGGCCGACCAGCGCGCCCGCTTTGCCGCCCGAGGTTTGGGCAGCGGCACCCGCGTGGTGCTGGATGAACTGCTCATCCAAGCCGGGCTGGTGGCCAGTGACATCATCAGCGATGACCACACCGAGCCGTCCCATGCAGCAGTCGCGCAGGCCGTGGCTGCCGGTCAATGTGATGCCGGGCTCGGCATTGCCGCAGCGGCGCAGCGAGCGGGGTTGGATTTTGTGCCCCTGGCCGATGAACGCTACCACCTGGTGTGCCTCAAGTCCGCGCTGTTACGACCCGGGATTCAGGCCTTATTGCATCTGTTGAAAACACCCGCCTGGAAAAGTGAAGTGGCCACGATTACCGGCTACGCGGCCCTGCAAAGTGGCGAGGTGCTATCGATGCGCCGGGTATTGCCCTGGTGGGACTATCACCAGGAAAAGCCCCACCCGGCTGACGAGCCAAATCGCTAGTTTTTACCCTATGTAAAAATAAGCAAACCGTCAGGTTTATTTCAGTTTCAGCACGTTACGCTCTAACGTCGAAATTGATCATTCTGCAAACCCTTGCTTTGCATGGCTGCAGACTGTCTTTTTCATATTTTTCTAATGATGGAAACAACATGCGTGCGCTTCTAAAATTCTCGAAAGCCATCGACTGGCTCAACGGCCTGATTGGCAGAAATGTGATCTGGCTAATTTTCGCCTCCACAGTCATCAGCGCCGTCAACGCCATTGTCCGCAAGGCGTTCAACGTGAGCTCCAATGCCTATCTTGAAGTGCAGTGGTATTTGTTTGCAGCGGCATTTCTGCTGGCCTCGGCCTACACGCTGCTCAATGGTGAACACGTCAAGATCGACGTCATCTATAGCCACTGGTCCAAGCGCACGCAAATGTGGATCGATGTCGTCGGTCTCGCTTTCTTCCTGACACCATTTTGTGTTGCCATTCTGTGGTTCAGTTTTCCCTTCTTTCTCAATGGCTATCAATCAGGCGAAATATCCTCCAACGCCGGTGGCCTGATTCGCTGGCCGGTGTACGCCATGATTCCGCTGGGCTTTGGTCTGCTGCTGCTGCAAGGTTGGTCCGAACTGATCAAGCGCCTGGCTTTTTTACAGGGTCTGATTGAAGATCCCACGCACAAAAAAGTGGAGAAGACCGCAGAAGAAGAGTTGGCTGAGGCGATTCAAAAGCTGGCTGAAGAAAAAGCCGCCAAAGCCAACGCGGCCTGATCCCGGAGACACACATGGAATTTCTAACCAACAACCTTGCCCCCATCATGTTCGGGGGGCTCATTGTCTTCTTGCTACTGGGTTTTCCGGTGGCGTTCAGCCTGGGCGCCTGCGGCCTGTTCTTTGGCTTTGTGGGCATCGAACTCGGCCTCCTGCCCGAGGCGCTGCTGCAGGCCCTGCCGTTGCGCATCTTCGGCATCATGCAAAACGACACGCTGCTGGCCATTCCGTTCTTCACTCTGATGGGGCTGATACTGGAGCGCAGTGGCATGGCCGAGGATTTGCTCGACACCATTGGCCAATTGTTTGGCCCGTTGCGCGGTGGCCTGGCCTTTGCGGTGATTTTTGTCGGCGCCCTGCTGGCCGCGACCACCGGTGTGGTGGCCGCTTCCGTGATTTCGATGGGCCTGATTTCGCTACCGATCATGTTGCGCTATGGCTATGACCGCCGGGTTGCCTCCGGCGTGATTGCGGCATCCGGCACGCTGGCGCAGATCATTCCGCCCTCGCTGGTGCTGATCATTCTGGCGGACCAGCTCGGTCGCAGCGTGGGTGACATGTACAAAGGTGCGTTCATCCCCGGCTTTGCCCTCACTGCACTCTATGTCGGCTATGTCATTATTTTGACGTTCATTCGTCCAAACTGGGTGCCCGCATTACCGCTTGAGGCCCGCACGATCCGCGAAGACAATGGCGGCAGCGGCCTGCGCTCTCTGCTGATTCTGACCATCATATCAACAGCGGTGGCGGTGTATTTTGGAGAACACTACGCGCAGGTGACGAGCTGGTTCAAAGGTGAAGAAGTGCTGAGCGTGGCCACCGATGAAACCATTGTGGTGTCGCTTTGTTCTGGCGTCATGCTGGCATTTGTCATCGCGCTGATCAACAAGGTCACCCGCATGGGCCTGCTCTCACGCATGGCTGAGCGCGTGACCTTTGTGCTGATTCCCCCACTGCTGCTGATCTTTCTGGTGCTGGGCACGATCTTCCTGGGCGTGGCCACGCCCACCGAGGGCGGTGCGATGGGGGCGATGGGTGCTTTGATCATGGCCATGAGCCGTGGGCGTCTGAGCATGAAACTGCTCAAACAAGCCCTGACGTCGACTACCAAACTGTCCAGCTTTGTTGTGTTCATCCTGGTCGGCTCCACCGTCTTCAGCCTGGTGTTCCAGGGTGTGGATGGCTCCAAATGGGTGGAGCACCTGTTGACCTCGGTCCCCGGCGGGCAGGTCGGCTTCCTGATTGTGGTCAACCTGCTAATTTTCTTTCTGGCGTTTTTCCTGGACTTCTTTGAACTCTCGTTTATCGTCGTGCCCTTGCTGGCACCCGTGGCCGAGAAAATGGGCATTGACCTGATCTGGTTCGGGGTGTTGCTGGGCGTGAACATGCAGACTTCATTTATGCATCCGCCCTTTGGCTTTGCCCTGTTCTTCCTGCGCAGCGTCGCACCGGCCACGGCCTATACCGACAAGCTGACCAAGAAGCTGATTCAGCCAGTGACCACCATGCAAATTTACTGGGGTGCGATACCGTTTGTGATCATCCAGATCATCATGGTCGGTGCCATCATTGCCTTCCCCGGCATCGTCTCAAGCGGCCTCGACAAGAAGGCGGTGTACGACCTCGACAAGGTCCGGATAGAAATGGAAGCGACCATGCCGGACTCGATGGAACAGCAAGACCCGACTGCCGGCATGTCAGATGCAGCAGGTGGCGCAGCGCCTGCCGAAAGCAGTGACCCCGCCGCCGACCCGCTCAAGACGCTCCAGGATTCACTTGACAAGCAGCCAGGCAAGAGCAACTGAAACTTCAGGGCTCTTCACCCAAGCCCTCAGTGCAAAAAAAGACCCGCCG
>DATCIC010000529.1:0-2020 GCA_036508025.1 Rhodoferax sp.
GGTGGGCCCGGTAGCGCAAAAATTCTTACGTGAAATCCGCACTGCGCTCGATAATTGAAACCTTGTGGGACAGACCGCAGCTACGCGAAGCGAGCCAGCTCTGTCCCCAACTGACTAGGACTACGTATGAGCTGGCTCGAAAAACTACTTCCCCCAAAAATTCAGCAAACCAACCCGGCCGACCGGCGCAGCGTGCCCTCGGGCCTGTGGATCAAATGCCCGAGTTGCGACAGCGTGCTGTACAAAACCGATCTGGAGCAAAACCAGAACGTCTGCCCAAACTGTAGCCACCACCACCGGATTGGCGCGCGCACCCGGCTCAATGTCTTTCTGGACAATGAAGGGCGCTATGAAATTGGGCAGGAGGTGCTGCCGGTCGATGCCCTCAAGTTCAAGGACAGCCGCAAGTACCCGGAGCGCCTGAAAGAAGCGCTGGAAAACACCGGCGAAACCGATGCGCTGGTGGTGATCGGTGGCGCCGTGATGGGCATTGGCGTGGTGGCGGCCTGCTTTGAATTTGAATTCATGGGTGGCAGCATGGGCTCGGTGGTGGGCGAGCGTTTCGTGCGCGGCGTGCATACCGCAATCGAACAAAAAGTGCCGTTCATCTGCTTCGCGTCGACCGGCGGCGCGCGCATGCAGGAAGGACTGCTGAGTCTGATGCAAATGGCCAAAACCAATGCCTCACTGACGCGACTGGCCAAAAAAGGCCTGCCCTTTATCAGCGTGCTGACCGACCCGACCATGGGCGGTGTCAGCGCCGGGTTTGCCTTTTTGGGCGACGTGGTGATTGCCGAGCCGAAGGCGCTCATCGGTTTTGCCGGCCCACGGGTGATTGAATCCACCATGCGCGTGAAGCTGCCTGAAGGCTTTCAGCGCGCCGAATTTCTGCAGACCAAAGGGGCGATCGACCTCATCTGTGATCGCCGGGAACTGCGCAAGACCATCGCCAATACCTTGGCCATGTTGACGCGCCAATCAGCGGATGCGGTGGGCTGAGGTCAAAAGGCTTTTCGGGTTGGTGGGGTTCTTGACTGGGTTGGCATTTTGAACGTTCTTACCCCCACTCTCTCACCCCGCCTCACTCTCGCCCCGGCGGGGGTGGAGAGGGGTTGGGGGAGAGGGGGGGAATCAACGCTAAAAAAATAAAAGCGCAACCGAAATTCGGTTTATTGGGCCAAATGTTATTGCTGGCAAAATTCAAAGAATACTACAAAAAACAGAGCACACTACGCTTATGCAACGGGGACTACAGGCTGAAATGGCATATATCAGACCGCCAGCAGCACCCACCCCTGCAAATGCTCCAGCACAATCGAGACGATCTGCAGCAACAGCAACAGCACCAGTGGCGACAAGTCAATGCCGCCGACCAGGGGCAGCACACGGCGAATCGGCATCAAGGGCGGCGCGCACAGCCGCCCAATCACATCCGATATCACCGACTGGGTGGGCACCCAGGACAAGACGGCATACACGATGACCAGGCCGGTCAGGCCCGAGATCGCCAGCCGCACCAAGCCAAAAGCGGCCAGAATCGGCACCGCAAACAAGCCACCACTGGCCCCCGCGAGCAGCCACAACAGAAAGAATTGCACCAGCTCCAGCCCATAGGCCGCCACCAGGCTGGCCAGGTCCCAGCGCCCCGCTGCTGGCACCACACGCCGCAAAGGCAGCACCAGCCAGTCGGTCAGGGCAAATACAAAACGCCCCAGCGGATTGCCTGAGCGGCTTGACATGGGAATACGCTGGTACTGCATGTAAAGCCGCAGCAAACAGGCTCCGGCCAGCACACCGGTGGCAACTTCAAGCAACAGGGAAAAAATTTGATACAACATAACGACGAAGTTTATAGACTGCCTGAATCATAGCGAGCGGGCGGAGCAACTTAAAATCCTCTGTTTCGGCAAGAACGCCTGTTACGGCTCTCGCCTTGTCGCCCTCACAATTTCTACTGCGCCCCCATGTCAGACCACCCTAGCACCCCAGCCCCCGTCGACGAAAACCAACTGATCCTGGA
>DATCIC010000530.1:0-4218 GCA_036508025.1 Rhodoferax sp.
ATTGTTCGCAACTGTCGGGGTTCCCACTTACAAGCCACTGACGGGCCTCAACGTGAAGAAGCAACTTGTCCGACGCAGCGTTTGGGTCAGACTGCCTTGCGGCTTGCCAACAGCAGCGTGACACCGGCCGCACCACTGAGCAATGACCCCAGTAGCACGCCGATTTTGACCTGGACTTCATACGCCGCACCAGCCCCTTCAAACGCCAGCGAACCAATGAACAGACTCATGGTAAAGCCCACGCCACACAGCACGCAGACCCCAAAAAACTGACTCCAGCGACATTGATCGGGCAACTGCGCATCGGTCAAGCGGATCAACAACCAGGAAGCACCAAAAACGCCGATGGGTTTGCCGATCAGCAAGCCAAACGCAATGCCCAGCGGCACCGTTTGTATCAAAGTGGCGAGCGTCACCCCCTGCAGTGAAACGCCCGCATTGGCAAAGGCAAACACCGGCAATACCAGGAATGCCACCCACGGTTGCAGGGAGTGCTCTGCTCGTTCCAGAGGCGAGCCGCCCTTGCCGTCGGACAGCGGAATCGCCAGCGCCGTGATCACGCCCGCCAGCGTGGCATGAATGCCCGACTTGAGCACGAAAACCCAAATGACCAGACCGACCACCACATACGGCCCCACCGCCATCACCCGGGCCCGATTCAGACCCAGCAACACCAGCGCGCCAAGGCCCGCCGCCAGCAGCATGGTGAGCGACAAGTTATCCGTGTAAAAAAACGCAATCACCAAAATGGCACCCAGGTCATCAATGATGGCGACCGCCGTCAAAAACACCTTGAGCGAGGTCGGCACGCGGCTACCCAGCAACACCAAAAGCCCCAAGGCAAACGCAATGTCGGTGGCCATGGGAATACCCCACCCGCGCAAAACCACCGGGTCGCCCCAGTTAATGGCGGCATAAATCAGCGCTGGCACCACCATGCCGCCCAACGCGGCGACGGCCGGCAGCATCGCCTGCTTGAGCGAAGCCAATTCACCGTTCAGCAACTCGCGCTTGATCTCCAAGCCGACCAGGAAGAAGAACGCCGCCATCCACAAATCATTGATCCAGATCAGCATCGGTTTGGATAGCAGCAGCCAGTCTGCCCCCATCTTCACCGAGCCAGGAATCTGCAAAAACTGCTGGTAATAAAAACTCCAGGGTGAATTGCTGAGCAGCAGCGCGACCAATGCAGACAGCGCCAGAAGGACTCCGCTGGCCGACTGTGAACTGATGAATTGATCGATACGACGGGCAATAACTTTGAGCATGGGTGATGGCGCCGCAGACGGGGCCAGCGGTCATTTGAGAGGGTTAAACTTGCAACCATTGTCACCAATTGCGCCACTCCGCTTCATATTCCATTTAACTACCTGAGGTTTCAAAGCATCATGAGCACCATCCGCCAGACTGACCTGATCGAGTCCATTGCCGCCGCCCTTCAGTACATCAGTTTCTACCACCCTGCCGACTTCATCACGCACCTGGCGCGTGCTTATGAGCGCGAGCAGAGCCCGGCGGCCAAAGACGCCATTGCACAGATCCTGACCAACAGCAAGATGTCGGCAGAAGGCCACCGCCCGATCTGCCAGGACACCGGCATCGTCAATGTGTTTTTGAAAGTGGGCATGGACGTGCGCTGGGGCGAGTTCACCGGCAGCCTGGACGACGCCGTCAACGAAGGTGTGCGCCGCGCCTATACCAACCCCGACAACCCGCTGCGCGCCAGCGTCGTGGCTGATCCGCAGTTTGCCCGCAAGAACACCAAAGACAACACGCCCGCAGTGATCTTTACCGACATCGTTCCCGGCGACAAGCTCGAAGTGACGGTGGCAGCCAAGGGCGGCGGCAGCGAAAACAAAAGCAAGTTGTACATGCTCAACCCCAATGATTCGGTGGTCGATTGGGTGCTGAAAACCGTGCCGACCATGGGCGCGGGCTGGTGCCCGCCCGGCATTCTGGGCATCGGCATTGGCGGCACCGCCGAAAAGGCGGTGGTGATGGCCAAAGAGAGCTTGATGGACAACCTGGACATGCACGAGCTGCAGGCCAAAGCCGCCAGCGGGCAAAAACTGACCCAAACCGAAGCGCTGCGGATTGAACTCCTGGACAAGGTCAACGCCTTAGGTATCGGCGCGCAAGGTCTGGGCGGGCTGACCACGGTGCTGGACGTGAAGATCAAGATGTACCCGACCCACGCGGCCGGTAAACCGATCGCCATGATCCCGAACTGCGCCGCGATGCGCCATGCGCACTTTGTGATGGACGGCAGCGGCCCGGTCTACTTGACACCCCCTTCGCTCGACACCTGGCCCGATGTGCAATGGGCACCCGATTACGTCAAGAGCAAAAAAGTCAATCTCAACACCCTGACCAAAGCCGAGGTTGCCAGCTGGAAACCCGGCGACACGCTCTTGCTCAACGGCAAGATGCTGACTGGCCGCGACGCCGCCCACAAGCGCATCCAGGACATGCTGGCCAAGGGTGAAAAATTACCGGTGGACTTTACCAACCGGGTGATTTACTACGTTGGCCCGGTCGATCCAATCAAGGGCGAAGCCGTGGGCCCAGCCGGCCCGACCACCGCCACCCGCATGGACGGTTTCACCGAAATGATGCTGGCGCAAACCGGCCTGATCGCCATGGTCGGCAAAGCCGAACGCGGCCCGGTCGCGATTGAAGCCATCAAGAAACACAAGAGCGCCTATCTGATGGCGGTGGGCGGCGCCGCCTACCTGGTGTCCAAGGCGATCAAGACCGCCAAAGTGGTGGGCTTTGCCGACCTCGGCATGGAAGCCATTTATGAATTCGACGTGGTCGATATGCCGGTCACCGTGGCGGTCGATGCGGGCGGTACCAGTGCCCACATCACCGGCCCGGCGGAATGGCAAAAACGCATTGCCAGCGGTGAATTCAAAGGGATCGAAGTCGCTGGCGCCTGACATCTTTCTGGATGGCCTGTCGCATTTGGCGTCGTTATATGTGGAGACAACATGATCACGAACTATGAAACCGATGTTGTTGCATGGGCCAACGAGCAGGCATCGCTGATTCGCGCAGGCCGCTTTGATCAGCTCGACTTGAAACACATTGCAGAGGAGATCGAAGACGTGGGCAAAAGCGAACAAAGAGAACTGGCCAGCCGAATGTCAGTCTTGCTCATGCACTTGATTAAATGGCAATTCCAGGCTCAAAAAAGATCGGTCAGTTGGAAGCTGACGATTAAGGAGCAGCGCCGCCTGTGCGTTAGACGGATTCAAAAAACACCTAGCCTTGCACCGCTCTTGACGGACGCCGAATGGATCGATGACGTTTGGATTGATGCCAAAGCAATTGCGGAAAAAGAGACCGGAATTGATCAAGGCACATTGCCGGAAGTCTGCCCATGGGCGATGGCAGATGTTCTGACAGAAGCCTGGCTTCCTGCGTAAGCCCGAGTCCACGTGTTTTTCAATTGTTCTGTAGGAGAGCAGCGGTGCCAGACGCACGATGGGCCTGGAATGCTGATGACAACGCGCAATCCGGCGGGAATGTGGCTGACGCAGCGTCGTGGTCTGATATCTGGTGTTCGGTCCCGATTGCTGGCACTGCGTGCATCGGGCTACTTCATCGCCGACAGCGTCATTGCTGCGGCGTGCCTGTCGGCTGGCGAATAGCTGTTTTCGCAGTCACGGGACGCAAGTCAAACTGGTTTTGTGGTGGTCAGCAGCGCAGCGGAAGCCGACCGCCGTCAATGGCGGGTTACGGGCAGCCCAATTCAAAACATTTTGCACGCCACTCAGCAAACCGTTTGCAGCACATTGATTAGTGGACAAGTTGATTGACACAAAACACTCAGAGCAAGGCGCTTCTCTGTACTCGTTTCGCGTGTCAAAAAAACGACCGATTGCTGAACACTATTTCAACGATGGGATTTGACCTGGTTCGGTCAGCAAAAGACAATCAGATGAACCAATGCGCCAAGAGTGAACAGCATCGAGGCTAGGTTCACCGCCATTTTGAGGCGGGCAGCGTTTATGGGGTTGGACAGGTGGCTCCAGTCGTGCTTGAATGTGTCTAGCGGCATTGATTTCCCGCACACTGAAGTGGACCCCATAGTCAGGACAGACTTGAAGGTAGTTTAAGTTGCACTCGACTTCTCGCAGCTGGACGGCGCTGCCCCGGTTTTTGCAATTGGTATTGCTGGCTCACTCTCAATCCTGACTTCCTCGAACTCAGTCC
>DATCIC010000531.1:0-5717 GCA_036508025.1 Rhodoferax sp.
GGACGCCTTGCGTCCGCCGCTGCGTCCGCCCATGCCGTCTGCGAGCACGGCCAGCACACAACCGCTGGCCCGCGGGTGGCTCAGCAACAGAACCTGGTCTTGCTGGTAATCGCGGTCACCCTTGTGGATGCCGGTTGATGCGGTGAGACGGTAGCCTTTAGGCATGGTGAATTATCAAAGTGAGAGCTCCCCTGGACATTCTTATTAGGCCGCTATTATCAGGCCAAGCCATGAACCCTATGAACACAACACATGCCAACTTCTCCGACGGACTATTTGATTTTTGGCAAGCGCCCAGGCCTCAACTGGCTTCAGGGGCTTGCATTCGCAAGCCGGACGGCTTTGTGACTTAAGTGGCTTATCTGACCCATGAATTTGCAAAATCTGACGCGTGAGACCTTTGCCCCCGGCGGTTTGTTGTCGCGCATGGTCGAAGAGTTCACACCCCGAGCGGGTCAAACCGACATGGCTGTGGCGGTTGCGCGAACGATCGAGGACGGTGGAGTGCTGGTGGTTGAGGCGGGCACCGGCATTGGCAAGACGTACTCGTATCTGGTGCCCGCCTTGTTGAGTGGCACGCGGGTGCTGCTGTCGACCGCCACCAAGACCTTGCAGGATCAGTTGTTTGGTCGCGATCTTCCCCGTTTGATGACAGCCTTGGGTCTGCCAGTCCGTACCGCCCTGCTGAAAGGCCGGGGCAGCTATTTGTGTCTGCATCGCCTGGCCGTAGCCCGGCAGGACTCTAATCCTTCTGATCGTATGCTGGCGCGGACTTTGGCCAAAATTGAGGCTTGGGCGCATCTCACCCGCAGTGGCGACTTGGCTGAATTGCCAGGGCTGGATGAGCGCTCTCCCGTGATCGCGGTGGTGACGTCATCAAGGGACAACTGTCTGGGCTCGCAATGCCCCGAGTTTCGGGACTGTCATGTCAATCAGGCTCGGCGCGAGGCCTTGGCCGCTGATGTGGTCGTTATCAACCATCATTTATTTTTTGCTGATTTGGCGATTCGCGAATCGGGTATGGCGGAGTTGCTGCCGTCTGTGCAAACGGTTATTTTTGATGAAGCGCATCAACTCAATGAAACTGGCGTGCAGTTTCTGGGTCAGCAATTGACCACCGGGCAGCTATTGGATTTTGCCCGCGATCTGCTGTTTCATGGCCTGCAGCATGCGCGCGGATTGCTGGATTGGCAGACCCTGGCATTCGATGCCGAGCACGCCGCGCGCGATTTGCGACTGGTCGTGGGCGAGACCTACCCCGGTGCCAAACTGCGCTGGGTGGGTGCGGCGCCTGATCAGGTCAATGAGTCGGCCTGGCAGGATGCATTGGGCACTCTGCAGGCGGCGTGTGTTCGGGTCATGCTGGCCCTCGACACGGTGCGCGAGATCGCGCCGGATCTCATTCGTTTGAGTGAAAGAGTCAGTGTTTTTATTGAAAAGCTGGCTTTATTTTCAGACGACTGTGCGACTGAATCGGTTCGCTGGCTCGATGTTGGCGTGCAACTCAGGCTGGTCGAGTCACCCTTGGATATTGCGAACGCGGTTCAGACGCGACTGATCAAGTCAACAGCAGCGGATGCCTCACAACGCGCCTGGATATTTACGTCCGCGACCTTGGGTGCGGACGCCCAGCTGCGCTGGTTTACGGAGCCTTGCGGTTTAGCTGAAGCTGAAATTCTGAAAATTGACAGTCCGTTTAACTATGCTGAGCAAGCGGCCCTGTATGTGCCGCGGCATTTGCCCAAACCAAGTGATCCGGGGCACAGTGCGCAAGTGGCAGATTTTGTGGCCCGTGCGGCGTCCGTGATCGGTGGGCGCACGCTGGTCTTGACAACAACCCTGCGCGCCCTGCAAGCCGTGAGCGAGGCATTGCAGCGCCATTTTGCGGAGTCAATGTCTCTGGAAATTCTGGTGCAGGGACAGCAGCCGAAACGCGAACTGATGCAGCGTTTTCGCCAGGGCGACCAGGGCGATAGGCAGGGTTGTATTCTGGTGGCATCAGCGTCTTTTTGGGAGGGCGTGGATGTGCCCGGCGACGCGTTACAGATGGTGGTCATTGACAAGCTTCCTTTTGCGCCACCCACCGATCCACTGGTGGAGGCGCGCTCCAGACGGCTGGTGGCCGCTGGTCGCAGCGTGTTCAAAGACTATGCCTTGCCCGAGGCGGCCATTGCCCTCAAGCAAGGTGCGGGTCGCCTGATCCGGCGTGAATCTGATCGTGGTATTTTGGTGGTGTGCGATACCCGCCTGGCTCTCATGGGCTACGGAAAAAAACTGCTGTCAGCCCTGCCGCCGATGAGGCAAATCAGTTCAGAAGAAGAGCTAACCGAGGTGCTCCAGGCGCTTACCAGACCTTCCACCAAGGATCGGTGTTGGTTTTAAAGCCACGGGTCAGGTACTCAGTCTGGGGGTAGTTCTTTTCAAGCACCCGTTTGGCATCGTCCCGGAGTTGGGTAAGACCCAGTGCGTCATAGGACTTGACGATGATGAACAAGGCTTCTTCAGCGGCAGGCACGCCTTGGTAATCGGTCACGGCGACTTGCGCCCGGCTGATGGCAGCCACATAGGCGCCTCGACCATAGTAATAGCGCGCCACATACACCTCGTACTGAGCCAGTGAGTTGACAATGTAGGTCATACGCTGGCTGGCATCTGGCGCGTAACGCGATTGCGGGAAGCGAGTCACCAACTCCTTGAAAGACGTAAACGATTCTTTTGACGCCTTCTGGTCCCGTTCGGCCAGATCCTGACGGGTAACGGCAGAAAACAGACCCAGATCGTCATTGAAGTTGACGATACCCTTAAGATACAGGGCGTAATCAAGTGCCGGACTGGCTGGATGCAGTTTCATGAAGCGATCAAGGGTGGCAAGGGCTTGTGCCGATTCGCCAGACTTGTACTGCGCATACGCTTTGTCCAGTTGTGCCTGTTGCGCCAACGGCGTTCCGGCGGCACGCCCTTCAAGCTTCTCGAACAGCACGACGGCCTTCTCATAACCGCCTGAACTCAACTCATCCTTGGCTTCGGCGTAAATCTTGTTGGGACTCCAGTTAGCCGTCTGATCCGGCGGCGTGGATGAACACCCAGACAGCAGCAATACTGCACCCGCCAGTGACCAAGCGCAGACCACCGATAATTTAGCTCGAAGCATGAGGAACAACTTTCTTGAAAATGACCGAATTGATTATATCGGGCGGGCTTGATAGCGAAGAACCCGAGGACCGCGCCGACACCGGGCCAGACACCGAATTGCGTCAGCTGCTTTTTGGTTCAGCCCAACATGGACAGCGTCTTGACCGGGCGCTGGTTGAGTTGGTGCCTGAATTTTCGCGCAGCTACTTGCAGCAACTGATTGATTTGCGGGGCGTTACCGTCAATGGGATCGTGATTCAAAAACCGTCGACGCGGGTCAAGGCTGCAGATGTCGGAACGATTGAATTGCGACCAACACCGCAAAGTCAGGCGTTCAAGCCGGAGGCAATGGCTCTGAACGTGGTGTTTGAGGATGATCACTTGATGGTGATCAACAAACCGGCGGGTCTAGTGGTTCACCCAGCCCCTGGCAACTGGAGCGGAACACTGCTCAACGGCTTGCTGGCCCACGACCTGAAGGCCATGAACTTGCCGCGCGCCGGAATTGTGCATCGGCTGGACAAAGATACCAGCGGTTTGATGGTGGTGGCCCGGACACGCCCGGTGATGGATGCCTTGATACGATCCATTGCGGCGCGCGAGGTCAGCCGCCAGTATGTGGCGTTGGCCCATGGGCCCTGGACGGGTAGTCGCCGGAGTGAAATCAACGCGCCGATCGGCCGGGATCCTCGCAACCGCTTGCGCATGGCGGTGGTGGATTTGGCCAGAAATCCCGGCAAAGTGGCCAGAACCGATGTTGAACTTCTTCAGAATTGCGATCAGGGATGTTGGGTTCTGTGCACCTTGCATACAGGTCGAACCCATCAGATTCGCGTTCACATGGCAATGATCGGCCACCCGCTGGTCGCCGATGTGCTGTATGGGGGGCGTGCCGCGGCGGGTATGCAACGGCAGGCCTTGCATGCTTGCCGTCTGGCTTTTACCCACCCGGTGACCTTGGAGCCGATGGTGTTTCAAGCCAGCTTGCCCGTGGATCTGAATCTTGCTTTGGCAAACTGGGGCCTCAGTTACAATGAAACATAATGGTGAGAGAAACCAACGCCCAGGCCAGCAGCCAGGGAATGCGCGGCAGATTTGTCAATCTGCCTGCTGCGCCCCATGAATCCTACTAATTTTGCGCCTTGAGGGTGCTATTGCCGGAGTCACAAGACCATGAATACGGTGGAGGCCAAGCGCATCCTGGAAACCGCCCTGATTTGCACGTCGCAACCTTTGCCGTTACGCGATATGCGTGTGCTGTTTGACGACCGCTTGGGTTTGGACACGCTCAAAGTGTTGTTGCGAGAACTCCAGCAAGACTGGGCTCAGCGCGGGGTTGAATTGGTCAACGTGGCGAGCGGATGGCGTTTCCAGAGTCGGCCTGAAATGCGGGAGTTTCTCGACCGCTTGCACCCTGAAAAGCCGCCGCGCTACACCCGCGCCACGCTGGAAACACTGGCCATCATTGCCTATCGGCAACCGGTAACGCGCGGCGACATAGAAGACGTACGGGGTGTCACGGTTAATTCCTTGCTTATTAAGCAACTTGAGGACAGGGGCTGGATTGAGGTCATTGGTCACCGGGAGACCGTTGGACGACCAGCACTTTTTGCGACGACCAAGCACTTTCTCGATGATTTGGGGCTTGAGTCGCTTGACCAGTTGCCCTTGCTCGACACACCGGAGGAGCGTACCCATGTGATGGATACGCTCCAGTCGCGCGAATCTGGCGTGCAAGCTGAACTGGATATGCCGGCTACGCTGGATGTGGGCGTGACTGACGAGGGGATTGCGGTGCAGTCCGTCGCAACAGGCCAAGTTAGTACCGATGGTGAACTATTTTTCTTGAACAGGACAGAATCATGACTGTAGACAGCTCCGACACGCCAACAGAAGCAAAAGTGGACGCTTATCAACAAGCTGATAAGCCGATTGTGGAAACAAATGTCACGACAACGGTCGAGGCGTGCGTTGGCGACAAATCAAAGTCGGAACGAGAACTCCAGACCCCCTTGACAGGTCAGCACAAACCAATGCCGATGGCTGCAGAAAATCGCTTTGAGGATGTGGTGTCTGGGCAATTTGACGCAGATGAAGAATGTGCAGACACGATTGCTCTCAAGCGGGTACTGGCGCCCTTGGCCGAAACGCCCAAGTTGCATAAAGTCCTGGCTCAGGCGGGGATGGGGTCGCGACTGGAAATGGAACAGTTGATCATGGAGGGGCGCATTACGGTCAACAATGAACCAGCGCATATTGGGCAGCGTATTCAATTTGGCGATCACGTGAAGGTCAATGGCAAGCCGATCAGGTTTCGAATTGATGCGCCGCCTGCACGGGTGATCGCGTATCACAAGCCGGTCGGAGAAGTGGTAACCCATGACGATCCGCAGAACCGCCCGACCGTGTTTCGCCGATTGCCAAAATTGTTTCAGGGTAAGTGGCAATCGGTAGGGAGGCTCGATCTCAACACCGAGGGCTTGCTGCTGTTCACCAGTTCAGGAGAGTTGGCCAATAACCTGATGCATCCCCGCTTCGGTTTGGAGCGGGAATACGCAGTCCGGGTGCTTGGGGCGTTGAACAAG
>DATCIC010000532.1:0-2481 GCA_036508025.1 Rhodoferax sp.
GCGCGACGCCCAAAAGCACCCAGGCCTGAAGCGCCCGCCACTGAAAAGCACCCAGTCAAAGCCGTCAACGCATAATCAAGGGTTCGCGAATCACGCCCCATGTGGGGATGTGTCGCATCTATTCTCAGAAGGCCAGCGTGAAAAAAACGTTTAAATTAGACATTGAAGGCAAAAACCGTGACCGGGTGCTGGAAGCCACCAAACACGAGATCCGCAAGTACGTCAAACGCCAACGGCGCGTGCCGCTGCCCGAAGGCGTGGACTATTGGGATTTTGACTGCAAGTTTGGCAGCAATGAAGCCAGCGCAACCGTGGTCCATTTCGCCACCATCACCGAGTTGATTGATGCACTGGCCAAGGACGGTGGGGCTGAGTTTTACCTGGAACTATTGGCCAAACCCGGCCATCGCGCTGCCCGCGCGGCCGGTGCTGAGCCGTCTGATCAAACCGATCACGACTAACCCAAGCAAGCCGGGCCCGCCGCCCGATCCCAAGTGCGGGGATAATCGCCTGTTTTTTCAATTATCTGGAGTATTTCATGAACAAAGAATTCCGTACCGAAGCTGAGCGCAAAGCCAGCCCCCGTCCCGTCGCCCCCAAAGGCGTGTGCTACACCGCCGGTCACGGCCAAATGCGCAGCCTGGAACGTGGCTCCGCCACTAACAACAAGAAAAACCCCGGCAAGCGCTGCAAAAAAGGCGGTTAGGTTTAAATCCACCCCAGCAAGGCCGCCAGCCCTAGCCCCAGGAAGATCAAGGCAGACATGACATGCACCGCGCGCAGCGGCAGCAGTCGTGTCACGCGTTCACCCAGCCAGACCACCGGCGCATCGGCCAGCATCATGCCCAGCGTGGTACCGGCTATGACTGAAAAATAAGCGTGGTATTGCGCCGCCAGCATGACGGTGGCAACTTGGGTTTTATCCCCCATCTCGGCCAGAAAAAAGGTGATGACGGTGGTGCCGAAGACGCCAAACCGGGGCGCCGCGCCCGTTTCGTCGTCGTCCATCTTGTCGGGAATCAACATCCAGACCGCCATGGCGACAAAAGAGCCGCCCAGCACCCAGCGCAGCACATCCGGTCCCAGCACGGTGGTCACCCAGGCCCCCACCGCCCCTGCCAGGGCGTGGTTGGCTATGGTTGCAACCAAAATGCCCAGCACAATCGGCCAGGGGCGGCGAAAGCGCACCGCCAGCAGGAGTGCGAGTAGTTGGGTTTTGTCACCCATTTCGGACAGGGCCACGATACCGGTTGAAACTAAAAATGCGTCCATGCGGGCATGGTAACTGACGGCCCAGACGAAACAGGCACGGTTCTTTTTTGGCGCGTTTTTTGCTTTAGTTTGGTGCGCAACCGGCAATTAGCTATCGGACGCACCAATTCAACTCACTTCATCTCAAGAGGTTTTCATGGAAGCACTCAAACAGGGCGCCGACACCTTGTTCATCTTGCTCGGCGCCGTCATGGTGCTGGCCATGCATGCTGGTTTTGCGTTTTTGGAGCTCGGCACGGTCCGCCGCAAGAACCAGGTCAATGCACTGGTCAAGATTCTGGTGGATTTTTCAGTCTCGACCATTGCGTATTTTCTGGTGGGTTATGGCGTGGCCTATGGCACCCATTTCTTTGTCGGCGCCGAGCAACTGGCGGCCAAGAACGGCTTCGAGCTGGTCAGGTTCTTCTTCTTGCTGACCTTTGCCGCCGCCATTCCGGCCATTATTTCGGGTGGCATTGCCGAGCGCGCCCGCTTTTGGCCGCAACTGATCGCCACGGCGGTCATCGTCGGCTTTGTCTACCCGTTTTTCGAGGGTATTGCCTGGAACCAGCATTTCGGCGTGCAGGGCTGGATCAAGAGTATCACCGGCGCCGAGTTTCATGACTTTGCCGGCAGCGTCGTGGTGCACGCGGTGGGCGGCTGGATTGCGCTGCCCGCCGTGATCTTGTTGGGCGCACGCGCCAACCGCTACCGCAAGGATGGCGGCATCTCGGCCCATCCGCCATCGAGCATTCCGTTTCTGGCGCTGGGCGCCTGGGTGCTGACGGTCGGCTGGTTTGGCTTTAACGTGATGAGCGCGCAAACACTGGACAAAATCTCGGGTCTGGTGGCGGTGAACTCGCTGATGGCGATGGTGGGCGGCACGCTGGCAGCGTTGCTGGCGGGGAAAAACGACCCCGGTTTTGTGCACAACGGCCCCTTGGCCGGGCTGGTGGCCGTGTGTGCTGGCTCCGACCTGATGCACCCATTAGGTGCATTGGTGGTGGGCACGGTGGCGGGCGCACTGTTTGTGCGCATGTTCACCCTGACGCAAAACAAATGGAAGATTGACGACGTGCTGGGCGTGTGGCCGCTGCACGGCCTGTGCGGCACCTGGGGCGGCATTGCCGCCGGCATTTTTGGCAGCAAAGCGCTCGGCGGCTTGGGGGGCGTGAGTCTGGGCGCGCAACTGATGGGCACCGCCATGGGCGTGGCCTGGGCCGTGACGGG
>DATCIC010000533.1:0-4652 GCA_036508025.1 Rhodoferax sp.
TGCCTGACTACCTGCCGGTGGTGCTGGAGTTTGTGTCGACCCAGCCGCCCAAAGAGGCCTGCGCTTTCTTGAGCGAGATGGCACACATTTTCAATGCCATCTTCAATGCCCTGCAGCAACGCCAGAGTGCCTATGCCAGCGTGCTGGGTGCCCTGCTTGAATTGGCCGGTGAGAAGGCGCACGCCGTCAAAGTCGCGCCCGAGGAGCCGCTTGATGCCAGCTGGGAAGAACCGGTGGTCTTTGACGGCTGCTCGGTCAAAGGGCAGGCCAAGCCGGGGCAGGCGCAAACGATTCACTTTGTCAAAAATGATGCGACGCACGCCAGCTCGAAAGCGGCCGTGCATGAAGGAGCAGCACTATGAATGCGTTCGAGAATTTCTTGTTTGGTCTCTATCCCTACATCTGCCTTACCGTCTTTTTGCTGGGCAGTTTGATTCGCTTTGACCGCGATCAGTACACCTGGAAGAGCGATTCGTCGCAGTTGCTCAAAGCCGGGCAGTTGCGCTGGGGCAGCAACCTGTTTCATATCGGCATCTTGTTTCTCTTCTTCGGTCACTTCGCGGGCCTGCTGACGCCGCACTTTGTCTATGAGCGCTTCGTGAGTGCAGGTGACAAACAATTGATGGCCATGGTCACGGGCGGCATCGCAGGCCTGCTGGGCTTTATTGGCGTGAGCTTGCTGTTGCACCGCCGCCTGTTCGAGCCGCGTATTCGAATCAACTCCAAGACCAGCGACATTGTGCTGCTGGTCCTGCTGTGGCTCCAGTTTGCACTGGGGCTGGTGACCATTCCTGTATCGGCCAACCACATGGACGGCGGCTTGATGATGGCCTTTGGCGAATGGGCCCAGCACATTGCCACATTCCATCCGGGCGCCGTTGAGTTCTTGGTTGGGGCCGGCGTGATCTTTAAATTGCACCTGTTCCTGGGCATGAGCATTTTCCTGATCTTTCCGTTTACCCGGCTGGTGCACGTCTGGAGTGGCTTTGGCACGATCGCGTATCTGGTGCGGCCCTACCAGGTGGTACGCGCCCGCCGTTTGAATGTGCCTGCGGGTCAGAATCAACCGCGCCAGCCCGGCGCAGGCGTCTAAGGATTGAGTCATGCAAGTCAATACACCCACTCAAGCAGAAATTGCTCACATCAACGGTTTTGCATTGCACGCGGCAGACGAGCTACTGTCTGCCGACGAGCTGCGCCAACGCGCCTGCTCCGAGCTGTTGCGCCAAGCCGCGATCGCCAAGGGCTTGCTGCCAGCCAGCGACACCTTACCCACCAACGGTGTATTGAGCGAAGACGCCAGCAGTGCCATTGAAGCTCTACTGGAGCAAAGGCTGGCGATCCCGGAGCCGTCCGAGGAGGCCGGCCGACGCCACCACGCCGCGCACGCCGCCCTCTACAGCACCGGTGAGCGCGTCGAGGTGAGACACATTCTGTTCGCTGTGACGCAAGGCGTTGATGTGGTGGCCCTGCGCAATCGCGCCGAGACCACGCTGCTTGACGTGCGATGCCATGATGGAAACGGGGCTGAAGAACGATTTTTCAAAGCAGCCAGCACACTGTCGAACTGCCCGAGCGGCGCGCAGGGTGGCAACTTGGGTTGGCTCGTCGCGGCGGACTGCGCGCCCGAGTTTGCCAAGGAGTTGTTCGGCCACACCGAGGTAGGCGTGCTGCCACGACTGGTGCACAGCCGCTTTGGTCTGCATGTGGTTGAAGTGCTGGCGCGCGAGCCTGGGTTTGAGCAAGCGTTTGAAGCCGTCAGAGGTGCGGTCGCGATGTCACTGCGGCAAAAAACTTACGTGACCGCCTTGCGCCAGTATTTGCAGCTGTTGGCCGGCCAAGCAGACATCGCTGGGGTCGAGCTGGAGGCGTCGGACACAGCCCTGGTTCAGTGACCGCGCCATTAATAGAAGCGACGCGCTAGCCGAGGGCGTCGTTCACCTGGTCGTTGAACTCAGCCAGGCTGACGGCATTGCCGACTTCGCGCGGCATCGCATCGCGAATCGAAAATACGCCGAGTATTTTGCCCGCAGCATTGATGATCGGCAAGTGCCGAAAGCCGCGCTCGATCATGATCACCACGGCCTCGGCTACTTTCTTTTCCGGAACGACGCTGATGGGGTTGCGCGTCATCACATCCGACGCTGGCGTGGACTTCGGGTCAAGCGCCTTGGCCACTACGCGGGTCATCAAATCACGTTCGGTCAGGATACCTTGCAGCACCCCGGCCGCATCAATCACCAAAATGCTGCCACAGTTGGCCTTGGTCATGATGCAGGCCGCATCCCACACGCTGGCCTGCGGCAAAAGGCTCACGACATGGCGTTGTGGAATTGATTGAAACACAGTGCGTTCAGTCATGATTTGCGTCCTGTTCAAAAAATGGAGGAAAACGTGCGGACCAGTATCAGCGCAGGGCGGCGTTGATCTTGTCGAGCGCCAGAGACCCCGGGCACAGTTGCTTGGCACCAAACTTGTTCAAGGGCGTGTCGCTGGTGTTTTGTGACACATGCAGATCGACGGCCAGCGGGTCAAGGTAAAGCAGACCGGTGACCACTTCGCCGCGTTCCTGATGCGCGTTGATGTAGCTGAGTGCTGCATAGCGGTCGGTTGGATCGTAGTCGGTGTGCAGCTTGCGCAGACGCAGCATGGAGCCGTCGTGTTGCTCGACATCGACCACTTCGCCTGGCGCGTACATGGTCGTAATCGGGCTGTGCTGCGGGATGAAATCAATGCGGCTGACCGCTTCATTGTGCGCACGCACATAGTCGTAGCTCTTGGTACTGCCACCATGGTTGTTAAAGGTCACGCAAGGGCTGATGACGTCAATAAATGCCGCGCCACCGTGCTCGATCGCCCCCTTGATCAAAGGCACCAGTTGCTCCTTGTCGCCTGAAAAACTGCGCGCCACATAAGTTGCACCCAGTTGCAGGGCCAGGCCCACCAGATCGACGGGGCTGTCACGGTTGATGACACCTTTCTTGCTCTTGGAGCCGCGGTCGGCGGTCGGTGAAAACTGCCCTTTGGTCAGGCCATAAACGCCATTGTTTTCAACAATGTAAGCCATGCGCACGCCACGCCGCATGGCATTGGCAAACTGCCCCAGACCAATAGATGCCGAATCGCCATCACCTGACACGCCCAGGTACAGCAGGTCACGATTGGCCAGATTGGCACCGGTCAAGACGGACGGCATGCGCCCGTGCACGGTATTGAAGCCGTGCGAGGCGCCCAGAAAATAAGTGGGCGTCTTGGAACTGCAACCAATGCCCGACAGCTTGGCAACACGATGCGGCTCAATGTCCAATTCAAAGCAAGCCTGAATGATGGCCGCCGAGATGGAGTCGTGGCCGCAACCGGCACACAGTGTAGAAACCGGACCTTCGTAGTCACGACGGGTGTAACCGACCTTGTTCTTGGTCAGTTCCGGATGATGCATCCGGGGTTTGGCAATGTAGGTCATGCGGCCTCCTTTTGCAGGGGTGTAGTGGAAGAAACCAGCGCATTCAGGTTCTTGCTGATGGCCTGGGTGATGAAACGCGCAGTGATCGGCGTGCCGTCGTAATGCAGCACCTTGACCAGGCGCTTGGGATCAACCTCCAGCTCGTTGACCAGCAGCGAACGCATTTGCGCATCACGATTTTGCTCGACAACAAACACCTTGTCATGCTCCGCAATAAAGCGATCCACCGAGGCCGGGAACGGAAATGCCAGCAAGCGCATGGCATCCAGATGCACGCCCTGCTCTTCCAGCACATCCAGCGCCTCGCGCATGGCCGGGCTGGTGGAGCCGAAATAGATCACACCGAAACGTGTCGCTTGCGGCGCCTTGCGCAGCAAGGGCTGCGGCACCAGATCGGCAGCGGTCTTGAACTTCTTGAGCAAGCGCTCCATGTTGTAGACGTAATCGGGTCCGCGCTCGGAGTAGCGGGCGTAAGCGTCTTTGGAAGTGCCGCGCGTGAAGTAGGCGCCCTTGCTGGGGTGCGTACCGGGCAGCGTGCGCCAGGGAATACCGTCACCGTCCACATCTTTGTAGCGACCAAAATCTTTGCCAGCTTCGAGTTCCTCGGCCGTCATGACCTTGCCGCGATCATACTCACGCGCATCGTCCCAGACAAAAGGCTTGCACAGGCGCTGGTTCATGCCAATGTCCAGGTCGGACATGACAAAGATCGGCGTTTGCAGCCGGTCGGCCAAGTCGAGCGCCGTCGCGGCATGCTCAAAGCACTCATGCGGGTCTTGCGGAAACAGCATCACATGCTTGGTGTCGCCATGCGAAGCGTAGGCGCAAGCCAGCAGATCAGACTGCTGCGTGCGCGTGGGCATGCCGGTCGATGGACCGCCGCGTTGCACATTGATGAGCGTGACCGGAATTTCGGCAAAGTAGGCCAGCCCAAGGAACTCGGTCATCAGCGATATGCCGGCGCCCGAGGTCGCGGTGAAGGAGCGCGCGCCATTCCAACCCGCTCCGATGGCCATCCCGATGGAGGCCAATTCGTCTTCGGCTTGCACAATCGCGTAATTGTGCCGGCCGGTTTCCGGATCAATGCGGTACTTGTCGCAATACTTTTGGAAGGCTTCGGGTACCGATGACGATGGCGTGATCGGGTACCAGGCCGCGACTGTGGCGCCGCCATAGACGCAACCCAAAC
>DATCIC010000534.1:0-6138 GCA_036508025.1 Rhodoferax sp.
GTGATATCCCGGTCAAACTGTGGGTCGCGCCGCCGACCAAGATGGATGCCAAGCAGTTGAGCGAAGAAGGCCATTACGGTGTGCTCGGCTCGGCCGGTGCGCGCATGGAAATGCCGGGCTGCAGCCTGTGCATGGGCAACCAGGCACAGGTCAAGGAAGGCGCTGTGGTGTTCTCTACATCAACGCGCAACTTCCCCAACCGCTTGGGCAAGAACAGCAACGTCTACCTGGGTAGCGCCGAACTGGCGGCCATTTGTGCCAAGCTGGGGCGCATTCCGACCAAAGCCGAGTACATGGCCGACATGGGTGTGTTGACCGCAGCCAGCGACAAGATTTACCAGTACCTGAACTTCGACAAGGTGCAGGACTACACCGAAGCGGCTGCCACAGTGAAGGGTTGATGTTCTCTCAGGATGCACCGCGTCCACGAAGCCCCGCAGCCTGTGTTGCGGGGCTTTTTTATATGCAAAATCAGCTTGTAGGCCCCGTGGAATGTGCGTAGGCAGCTATGAATTCAGGAGTTACCGATGATTTCCTGATCGCAATCATTACCGAGGGTGCGCAGATGGGCGCGAACATCAAATAGTCTGGGCTGCCTTAAACAGCGGGTAAAACTCGCGGTCCACCTTGAGCATGTGTCGTGCGACCACCTCGTCCGCAAGAAAATCCACCAGTTCGCCGATCGTGACGCCGCCTGCCGCTGCCGCGTCGCGCAGCCGCAGTGCGTGTTCCATCAACATTTTGTGGGCATGTACTTGGGTACCAAGATCAGCGTAGTGATGTCGGGCAAGAATGGCCTCTTCATCGGCGAAGTGCCGTGCCACGTGCGCGAGCAGTTTTTTCAAGGCGTCCTCGAAGTCGTGCGGATTTGATTCACGCTTGAACGCCGCATTGATCAGTGTATTGGCCAGCTCGAATAATTGACGATGTTCCTGATCGATAGTGGCTTCACCGCAATCATAGGATTCATGCCAGCTCAGGTGCAGGATCGTGGCGCTTTGATCCGCCGCCCACGCATCACTGTTGCCGTGCTGATCGACCACGACGCGATTGCGCCCGCCATTCTTTGCCGCATACATGGCCGCATCCGCGCGCTGCAAGCAGGCGTTTTCACTTTCGCCGGAAACATGTTCCGCGACCCCCAGGCTGATGGTGATGTTGCCGGCGGTCTCGATCGCATGTTGTTCGACCTTGACGCGCAACGTTTCGGCCAAACTCGCGGCGGCATGGTAACTCGTGGACGGGGCCAGGATGACGAACTCCTCCCCGCCCCAGCGGAACAGCATGTCCGAGCTGCGAATGGTATCCCGCACGACTTTGACCAGTTCGCAAAGGACAATATCGCCGACGGCGTGGCCGTAGCTGTCGTTGATCCGCTTGAAATGATCGATGTCAAAAAAAATCAGCGTCAATGGCTGAAGATAGCGCACACTGCGACTTAGCTCGATCATGAGGGTCTTGTCAAAGTGGGCGCGGTTCCAGGCGCCTGTCAAGCGATCAGTGGCACTCAATTTTTCCAGTTCGAGAATGCGACTTCGCATTTCAGCCCGTTCTGCGTCGTAGGCGATTTCGGCCGACTTTTCGAGCACCAGTATCGTGTTGTCACCGATCTTCACGGCACGTACAAAAACCGGGGTCGTGCAGCCGTTGCAGTTCAATGAAACCGGCGCGTGCGGGTGATCAGACGAATCATGCAGGACTTTTTGCAGGCTGTCCGATTTAAGGCAAGAGGCATCGAAGGCATCGGTAAAACTTCGGTTGAGTAGCTTGATGCTGCCATTGCTTGCCACAATAGCGAGCGGCAAAGGGAACTGCATGAGCATGTCATGTGTGTGCGGTTCAGAAAGCCACGAAATATCACTGTTTAGCATTTATACCTCGCCTCCAAGTCAAGCAAGTTGTCCCTATTGCCCAGCGCCGCGTCAGGCTGAAAACACAAACCGTTTCTCAGCGAACAACCGCAGGCAGGCATCAACTACCGCAGCGTCATAAACGGTACCCCGACCCCGTTCTATTTCCTTCAAAGCGCTATTGATCCCCAGTGCCGCCCGGTACGGTCGGTGCGACGACATCGCCTCCACCACATCGGCCACCGCCACAATCCTGGCCTCCAACAAGATTTGGTCGCCCTTGAGCCCCTGTGGGTAGCCAGAACCATCGAGTCGCTCGTGGTGTTGCTGCACGATTTGCGCGATCGGCCACGGGAAGGCAATGGATTTAAGTATTTCGTAGCCGTTCTGGGAATGTTCCTGGATGAGGCTGAATTCCAGTGCGCTGAGTTTGCCTGGCTTACTGAGAATTTCGGCCGGAATTCGAATCTTGCCGACATCGTGTACGACACCGGCCAGGTGGACGCCTTCAACCTGCTCCTGCGGCAGTTGCAGTTCGTGGGCGATGGCAATAGCAAGCTGCGCGACGCGGCGCTGATGGCCAGCGGTATAAGGATCGCGCATTTCGACGATGGCGGCCAGCGCGGTGATGGAATCGAGCAGGCTGGTTCTGAGCTGTTTCTCGCTTTGCTTGAGCTCGGTGGTGCGCTCCGCCACCAAGTCCTCCAGATGGTTACGCAGGCGATGGAGCTCCAGATGGGTGCGCACCCGCGCCATCAGCTCGTCACGCTGATAGGGCTTGGTCACAAAGTCCACGGCACCCAGCGCGAAACCTCGCACCTTCTCGTCGGTTTCCGAAACAGCGCTGACAAAGATCACCGGCACATCGCGCGTGCCGGGCTCGGCTTTGAGACGCTGACAAACTTCGTAGCCGTCCATCCCCGGCATGCGGATATCGAGCAAGACCAGATCGGGTGGGTTGCTGGTGGCCGCGCGCAACGCCAGCTCGCCGCTGATCGCAGAACGCACCTCATAGCCTTCCTCCTTCAGGATGTCCGTCAACAGCCTCAAGGAGGCCGACGTGTCATCGACTACGAGTATCTTGCCTTTGTCTGTCATGTCACAGTTCCCGGTGGATTCGTCTGCAATGCCTTCAGGATGGCAGGATAGTCGAAGTTGTCCGCCAAGCGGGACAGTGTCTTGTGCAACTTCGAGTCAAAGGAGGCCACTTGCCCAATAACGGCCGTGATGCGTTCGCCCTCCAGGCTTTCCAGCGCAGCGTGAAGTTCGCGCCGTAAATCCGCTGGCAACACGGCCAGCATCTCGGCCGTCAATACCACGTCGCTCACCTCTTGCACCTCCGGTGCCTCAGCGTAAGTGTATTGCACACCCAACTGCTTGGTCATGCATTCATATATTTCGTTGAAGCGGTAGGGTTTGCGCACAAAGTCATCCATGCCCGCCTTCAGCATTTCTTCGCGTTGCTCGGTAAAGGCTGAAGCCGTCACGGCGACGATCTTCACCGCACGGCCACCGGTCAGTTCGCGGATTCGCCGCGTCGCCTCCAGGCCGTCCATCACCGGCATGCGCCGATCCATCCAGATCAGCTGCGGCTGCCAGCTCTGGAACAGACCCACGGCCTGCTCACCGTTCTCTGCCACCTTAGCCTGGAAGCCCACATTTTTCATCAGTCGGGCGAGCAGTAGTTGATTGTCCAACTGGTCTTCAACGATCAGGACGCGGTATTCTGGTTGACCTGGGGCCAAGCCCACAATCTCGCCCCTGACCGTGCTTTCCGGCTGAGCGACGTCGGCTGACGCGACCCGTTCCATCGGCAGTTCCACCCGGAAGGTCGAGCCCTTGCCGAGCGTACTTCCGAAGCTGATCGTGCCACCCATCAGTTGCACGAATTGTCGGGTGATGGACAGGCCCAGGCCAGTGCCTTGTTGTGCGGCCGTTTCCCCAAACTGGACAAACGGCTCGAAGATTTTTTTCTGATCGGCGGCGCTGATACCGATGCCGGAGTCCTCGACCTCGATCAGCAAGCGCTGCGGCGTGGCATGCGGCTTCAATCCGAAGCGCACGGTGACGCCGCCATGCCGGGTAAATTTCACCGCGTTGCCGAGCAGGTTGGTCAGCACCTGGCGCACGCGAGCTTCGTCGCCCCTGATGTAGCGCGGAAATTCAGAAGACTGGTCGATCAGCAGTTGCAGCCCTTTCTCCTGCGCACGCACATGCATCATGTCGGTGACATCGCGCACCAGGCTGCCGAGATCAAAGGGGGCACTCTCAACCTGCGCCCGGCCCGCTTCGATCTTGGCCATTTCCAGCACATCGTTGATCAGGGTCAGGAGGTGTTCGCCGCTGCGGTTGATGATGTCGAGGTTCTGGCGCTGCTCATCCTGCAACAGCGGATCTTTGCGCATCATGTTGGAGAAACCGAGAATGGCATTCATGGGCGTGCGCAACTCATGACTCATGCTCGACAGGAATACGCTCTTGGCCCGGTTCGCCGCTTCGGCCGCGTTGCGCGCCAGCACCAGATCGGCGGTGCGCTGCTCCACCAATTCTTCCAGGTGGTCCTTATACCGCCGAAGCTCTTCTTCCACCTTCTTGCGCTCGGTGATGTCATGTACCGTCCCAACTGAACGCAATGGCTTGCCATCCTCGCGGTAATAAGTCTCACACCTTTCGTTCACGTATTTCACGCGCCCATCCTTCATCAGCAGCCGGTGCTCGATGTCATAGGGTATTTTGTTATTGACTGAATCGGTGTAGGCCTTGTTCACCAGTTCGCGGTCATCGGGATGGATCGCATCCAGAAAAGCTTCATAGGAAGCGCCAAATTTTTCCGGATCGATTTCGAAGATGCGATAGATCTCGTCCGACCATGTCAATACATTCTTCACCAGATCAAGCTCCCAGCTACCCAAGTGGGCGATGCGCTGGGCTTCTGCCAGAGCATGCTCGCTGCGCCGCAACTGCTCCTCTGCCTGCTTGCGTTCAGTGATGTCCTGCGCGGTCCCGCGCAACCCTATGACATGCCCCAGGTCATCGCGCCTGGTTTCACTACGGGCTGTGATCCAGCGACTCGGTCCTTCCGGACGGACCAGCTCCAGATCGAGCTCGTACGGCTCGCTGGTTTGCATATTTCTCTTGACGGCCGCATCCAGTCGCGCCGCGCTCTCAGGGGTGTAGGCCTTTAAATGCTCCTCGTATCCCGGCGGACGCTGCGTCGGATCGAATCCGCAAATGTGGTAATACTCTTCGGACCAGGTGATCGTGTCGGTTCTTGCGTCCCAATCCCAACTGCCAGTGTGAGCAACACGCTGGGCCTCTTTCAAATCACACTCGCTTTCACGCAAAACTTGTTCTACCCGCTTGCGCTCGTTGCGCGTGCGCAGGACCATGATGCCGAATGCCAGATCGCTCGACAGTTCTTCCAGAAGCCGTATTTCGTCCGGGACAAAGGCGTTGATCCCGGTCGAATAGATCAGCAGCACGCCGAATGCTTTGGCGCTTTCGTCTTTGAGAGGCAGGGCGATACCGGAGCGATATCCGCGCAACAAGGCGTTTTCGCGCCACGGGGCCATTTCTGATTCGTTTGCAAAATCCTGACCATAGAATATTTTTCCACTTCGGATCGCTGTTCCAGCGGGACCCTGCCCGCGTTCCGTGTCTTCTGCCCAGGAAATTTTGGCATTTTCGACATACCCGCTATCGAACCCAGCCCAGGCGACTGGACGCACGGTCTTGGCGTCATCGTTTTCGGCATACCCCACCCAGGCCATGCGGTAGTCGGCCTGATCGCAAACAATATGGCAGATTTCATTGAGCAGCGTCTGCTCGTTCTCGGCGCGCATCAGGGACTGGTTGCAATTGCTGATGGCGCGCAGTTCCCGGTTCAGCCGATGCAGCGCCGCTTCACCCAGCTTGCGCTCGGTGATGTCCCTCGCAATAGTAGAAATCCCGCTGATATTGCCTGCGTCGTCCTTGATCGGAGAAAGCGTCAGCGCGACGTGGATTCGCTTGCCATCCTTGCGAGTTCTTTCGGACTCGTGGTTTACGACCTCCTCGCCCTTGCGCACTTTTTCCAGCAGGCCGTCGGCCTCGGCATGAAGTGAAGGAGGAACCAGCGTACTAATGGGCTTGCCAATGATTTCATCGGCGCGATAGCCATATATCTTTTCCGCGCCCTTGTTCCAACTGGTAATGATGCCGTCCAGCGTCTTGCCGATAATCGCATCGCTGGACGATTCGACGATGGCGGCAAGCTGCGAACGCGCCCCTTGCGCCCGCTTTTGTTCAG
>DATCIC010000535.1:0-2737 GCA_036508025.1 Rhodoferax sp.
GGTGCAGCGTCCAGCGTGCTCCAAAAGGCCCGCACCGCCTCTAACAGGTTGAAGGTGCCCACGATGTTGGTCTGGATGAACTCTCCCGGCCCGAGGATGGAGCGATCCACATGCGACTCGGCGGCAAAGTTCACCACTGCACGCGGCTGGTACTGCGCCAGCAAGCCCGCCACCAGCGCGGTATCGCCAATGTCACCTTGCACAAACACATGGCGCGCATCGCCTGCCAGTGAGGCCAGGTTCTGCAAATTGCCCGCGTAAGTGAGCTTGTCGAGGTTAATGACCGGCTCATCCGACTGGGCCAACCAGTCGAGTACGAAGTTGCTGCCAATGAAGCCGGCGCCGCCGGTGACGAGGATACTCATAGCGTGAAGGTTCCTGAAAACATAAAACTGAGCTGATTATCACTGCTGCGCCGGTCACCGATCTGACAAAGAGGGTGCATCTATTTTATAGATGAAATTGGCCTCTAGCCCCCGTCCATTCTACGTAAGCAGCTTCATTTATGATAGCGGCAATGGGCGCCTGGACAGCCACGGCGCCGACCCTACAGCAGTTGCATCTTGCGCGCTGACTCAGTCAACTCGGCGCGGAAGTCGGGATGGGCAATCGAGATCATCTCCTGCGCGCGCTGTTTGGCCGACTTGCCGCGCAGTTGCGCCACGCCATATTCAGTGACGACATAGTTGATGTCGTTCTTGCTGGTGCTCATGTGGGTGCCGGGTGCCAGCGTTGGCACGATGCGGGTGATTCGGTCGTTCTGGGCCGTGGACGGCAGTACGATGAAGGCCTTGCCGCCGCGCGAGCGGTTGGCCGCGCGCACAAAGTCGGCCTGGCCGCCGGTGCCGGAATAGGGCACGGAGCCCAGGCTCTCGGAGCCGCACTGGCCGAGCAGATCGATTTGCAGCGTGGCATTGATGGCCATCAGCTTGTCGTTTTTGGCTGCCAGATACGGATCATTGGTGAAGTCAACCGGGTGGATTTCCAGCGCCGGGTTGCGGTCCATGAACTGGTACAGTTTTTTGGAACCCAGCGCAAAGGTGGCGATCATTTTGCCCGGCAAATAGGTTTTTTTGCGGTTGGTGATGGCGCCGCTTTCAACCAGCGTCAGGATGCCGTCGCCAATCATTTCGGTGTGCACGCCCAGGTCATGCTTGTGGGTGAGTTGCATCACCACCGCATCTGGAATGCCGCCGTAGCCAATTTGCAGCGTCGAGCCGTCGTCGATCATGTCGGCCACATACTTCCCAATGGCGACCTGCACCGGCCCAATCTTGGGCAAGCCCACTTCCATCACCGGCTCGCTGCTTTCCACCAGCGCCGCGACCTGCGAAATATGCACATGGCAATTGCCATAAGCAAACGGCACATTTGGGTTGACTTCCAGTACCACGGCACGCGCCTTGGCCACGGCCGCCATGGTGTAGTCGGCGCCCAGGCTGAGCGAAAAATAGCCGTGCTGGTCCATCGGCGACGCCATCGAAAAGACCACGTCGGCCGGAATCTGACCGCGCTCGATCAGGCTCGGCATCTCCGAGAAATAGCTGGGAATGAAATCGATCCAGCCCGCCTGCCCGCCAGCGCGGGTCGCGGCGCCAAAGAAAAACGCCACGTGGCGCACATGCTCTACTGTCTCCGGGTCAATGTAGCCAAACTTGCGCACCGCCAGAATCTGCGCCACCTTGACGTCATGGAAGCGCCGGCGCTGCTCTGAAAGTGCGGTCAGCAGCGCGGGCGGCTCGCCCACGCCGGTGGGGACAATGATGAAGTCGCCGTTTTTGACATGAGAAATGGCATCGGCAGCGCTACCGAGTTTGCTTTGGTACTGGTTCTTGAATGACATAGTGCGCTAGGTTCTCCCGATGGGTTCACGGTGACTGGGCAGGAAGTTGACTGAGGCAGCGCGTGCCTGCCCGGCGCGAGCTGATCCTGGCCGGTCCCCCAACAAGGTGACCTGCGAGGCGCTATCCAGGTGTGATCAACCGCCGCTCTCGACGCTGAAAGCGGCGTGCTGGTCTTGCCCGAGCAGCTCGGCCATCTGGGGCAGCGCCAACTGCAATGCCGACTTCAAGGTATGCGGCGGGTTGATGATGAACATGCCGCTGGCGGGCAGGCCCGGGCGGATGATTTCGCCCTCTTCATCGGATGTCAGCTTGCTCGATTTGACGGTGAGCGTGGCGTTGAGCCAGGGCTTGCCGGCTTTGGTCGCCAGGGTTTTCAGCTTGCGCGGCACGTCGTGCGCCTCGGGGCGGGGAATGATCGGGTACCAGACGGCATAGGTGCCGGTGGCAAAGCGGGTCAACGCATCCGCCACCATGGCCACCACGCGGGCGTAGTCGGTCTTGATTTCGTAGCTGGGGTCACAGATCACGAGCGCCCGGCGCGCGGGTGGCGGCAAGAATTTCTTGATGCCCTCAAAGCCATCCTCGCGCAACACCGCCACCTGGCGCCCGGCTTCGAGTTGCGCAATATTGGCCGACAGTGTCTTGGCGTCGGTGGGGTGGATTTCGAACACCTTGAGCTTGTCGCGTTCGCCCAGCAGGCGCTGAATGATGAACGGAGAGCCGGGATAGACCTTGTGGCTGCCCTTGCTGTTGAAGCTGGCCACCAGGTCCAGGTAGTCTTTGAGTGCCGGGGCCAGCGTCTCGGTGGTGGTTTTTGGCTTCACTACCTTTTTGGTAGCTGCTTGTGCTTGACTGGCGGGGGCTACAGGCTCATTTAATGCAGAAACAAGGCG
>DATCIC010000536.1:0-7831 GCA_036508025.1 Rhodoferax sp.
TCCAAAACCATCAAGACAGGAGAGAAGTCAAAAATCAGCTACTGAGTACACTTATCCACAATTGCCAATTCAAATATTGGCAACCCGCCCTGGCTCATTATTGAATTGGCAGGGTGGCTCAATATTCAATCGGCGCCGACAATGAACACCACTTGATCCGAGCAGACATCAAAGACGTAGTTGATCCAATCAACCAAGGCCTGTTCGCTGAGGTTGCCACGCCCGTCCAGATCGCCGCTTCGGGGTTGGTCAGCCGCAGCCAAAAGAGCGTAGTAGCGGTCAACTGTTCGCGCGAACCCTCTCAGTGGTGACCAGATTCCAGAGGTGTATCCCAACGAGCTCAGCAACAAGTGGCTGTGCAAACGCATCACGCGACCATTGCCGTCGATAAATGGGTGGACCCAGCCGATTCGATGGTGTGATGCGGCCATGGCAACCAAAGCGGCTTCACCTCTGCGCACTCCGCCGTAAAAGCTGGCCCAGCGTTCAATAAATGGATCAAGGCTTGCAACTGTCGGCGCAACATGGCGGCCCACACTGACTTCCTGCGTTCTCAGTTTTCCGGGCTCAATCAGCGCGCCGTCTTCTGTGTACGCAAGTCACCTTCGGGCAGTTTGGCAAAGAGCGTCTGATGGATGTCTTGCAAGGCAACTGCACTGTACAAAGAGTGCGCCCCCGCCTCGCCGCTGTAACGCACTTCGAGTTCGGCCTCGGCTGCGATGTGGGCGAGTGCCAGACGCTGCCGAGCCGCCAGTTTCGCGTCCTGAGAAAAGTCCTGGCGCAAAGCCTGTTCCAGTTCAGCCGGCCGGGTGTGCTGCCCCTCTATTCTGTTCGTGTAGTAGGAGTTCATGGCGCGCAGCAGGCCGCGCAACTCAGTTGCCATGGGGATTCCGCCGAGTTCGGTGGCAGACACCCTAAGGTCGTGCGCCCGGGCCAGCAGTGGTTCAAGCTGCGCAGCCGCCGGTAGTAGGGGTTCAAATTGGTGAGGGGAGTCATACAGAGCAGACATGATGCGTACTTTGTACCATTCGTAAGGTATTGTCAATATTGACTAATAGTTGTTTTTTGCGAACGTTTCTGCGAACTCAAACGACAGAGTTGCCGTGACAGCCGCCAAACATTGATGCCCGAAGCGCTCAGCTTGTCGGCATCAAACCGCGCATTCGGCGATCAAATCGGCCACCTTCGAATTGCGCAGGTCCGGCACATTCTCTTTGAAGGTGATGCCCAGCACGTTGACCTTGGCCCCCTTGATGGGGCTGCAGCCAAATTCAACCCCTAAGCCTGGCGAATCTTGCGCACCAGCGCAGTGGTCGAGTAGCCGTCCACAAACGGCAGCGCCAGCGCGCGCCCGCCATAGGCCTGCACCACCTGGGTTT
This sequence comes from Rhodoferax sp., assembly GCA_036508025.1. Lineage (GTDB taxonomy): Bacteria > Pseudomonadota > Gammaproteobacteria > Burkholderiales > Burkholderiaceae_C > Rhodoferax. Next base: position 1,380 of record DATCIC010000536.1, read on the forward strand.
CAGCCAGCTTGCTCATGTCGTAGTCGCCGCCCTTGACCAGAATGTCGGGCTTGATCAGCGTGATCAGGGCCAAAGGCGTGTCTTCGTCAAACCAGGTCACCAGGCTGGTGGCGGCCAGCGCGGCCATGACAAAAGCGCGATCCGCCTCGTTGTTGAGCGGGCGGTCCGGCCCCTTGCCCAAGCGCCGGGCAGAGGCATCGGTGTTGAGCGCCACCAGCAAACTGGCCCCCAGCGCGCGCGCCTGCGCCAGATACAGCACATGGCCGCGGTGCAGCACGTCAAACACGCCGTTGGTAAACACCAGCGGCCGGGGCAACCGGGCCACGCAGGCCAGCAGTTGGGCTGGTGCACAAATTTTGCCGGTCAGGGCTGCGATGCCGCTAACAGCGGAAATGGGGGGTTTGTTGCGCATAACTTTGACGCTAGCAGGCCCGCGATAACCTTTAAGCTCCCGCCTGCCAGCGCCGTTTTACCAGTCAAACCGGCCGGGTATCGGCAAAACTGGGGCGCAGCATCAACTTGTCATAGAGCTTGAGCAAGTTGGGGTTGTCACTGCGCCAGTCGATGTCCGGAAAGCGAAAATCGAGATAACCCAGCGTGACGCCGACTGCAACGTCGGCCAGGCTGAGGTAAATGCCGGCACAAAAAGGTTTGTCGCCCAGTCCCAGGCTCATGGCCTTGACACACGCCTGCACCTTGCCCAGTTGACGCGCAATCCAGGCCGGGCTGCGCTGCGCTTTGGTGCGCCCACCCCAGGTGGCCTCCAGACGCGCCAAAATGGCGGCGTCCAGCACGCCATCGGCCATCGCCTCCCAGGTCTTGACCTCGGCGCGTTCCCGGCCCACGGCAGGAATCAGCTTGCCAACGGGCGACAGGGTGTCGAGGTATTCCACAATCACGCGGGAGTCAAAAATGGCCTCGCCGGCTTCCATGATCAGGCTGGGCACCTTGCCCAATGGGTTGGACTCGGCAATCGTGGTCTGCGCCGCCCACACATCTTCCGTGACAAATTCGTAGTCAAGTTTCTTTTCAGCCATGACGACGCGTACTTTGCGTACATAGGGGCTGGCGTTGGATCCGATTAATTTCATGGGCGGGGTTAGAGTTACGGTCAAGCGGCTGTCATAAGGGCTTGATTCTATACAGCAGCCTTCGTCCCGGCAGAAGTTGGGGTGAGGGGCGGCGCGCGCCCTACAATTCGCTTATGATTTCTTCTTCAATCTCAGCCCTCTCGCCACTGGATGGCCGCTACTGCGCCAAACTAGCCAAATTGCGCCCCATCATGAGCGAAATGGGCTATATGCAGCGCCGCGTACAAGTCGAGGTGGCCTGGTTCATTGCCTTGAGCGATTGCGGTTTCGCCGAATTCAAGCCCTTGACCCCCGGCGCACGCACTTACTTGCTAGGCCTGGTCAAAAATTTCTCTGAGGCTGATGGCGACGCCATCAAGGAGATCGAGAAAACGACCAACCATGATGTCAAGGCGGTGGAATACTGGATCAAGTCCAAGTTTGAAGCCCGTCCCGAGCTGCTCGCGGCCCAGGAGTTTGTGCACTTTGCCTGCACCAGTGAAGACATCAACAACACCAGCCACGCGCTGCAACTCAAAAGCGGGCGCGATCTGGTGCTGCTGCCCGCGCTGGACGCCATCATCGCCAAGCTGCGCGAGATGGCGCACGCCTTTGCCGACGTGGCCATGCTCAGCCGCACCCACGGCCAGACCGCCAGCCCCACTACCGTGGGCAAGGAAATTGCCAACGTGGTGGTGCGTCTGGTGGCCGCGCGCGACAAAATCGCCCGCATCAAGCTGCTGGCCAAGATGAATGGCGCGGTGGGCAACTTCAATGCGCATTTGTCGGCCTGGCCCGACTTTGACTGGGAAGCCTTTTCTCGCCGCGTGATTGAAACCCCGACGCCTCTCGGCCTGGGCCTGACGTTTCAGCCCTACAGCATCCAGATTGAGCCGCACGACTACATGGCCGAGCTGTTTGACGCGGTGGCACGTACCAACACGATCCTGATCGACTGGTCGCGCGACGTTTGGGGCTATGTGAGTCTGGGCTACTTCAAGCAGCGCCTGCGCGAGGGTGAAGTGGGCTCCAGCACCATGCCGCACAAGGTCAATCCGATTGATTTTGAGAACGCCGAAGGCAACCTGGGCCTGGCCAACGCCCTGCTGCGCCATCTGAGTGAAAAGCTGCCGATTTCCCGCTGGCAGCGCGACCTGACGGACAGCACCATGCTGCGCAACATGGGCGTGGCGATGGGTTATGCGGTGCTGGCCTACCAGTCGCTCGCTACCGGTCTGGGCAAGCTGGAGATCAATGAGGCCGAGATTGCCGCCGACCTGGACGCCTCGTGGGAGGTGCTGGCGGAGCCGATTCAGACCGTGATGCGCCGCTTTGGCCTGCCGCAACCCTACGAGCAACTCAAGAAATTCACCCGTGGCGAGCCGATGACGCGCGAGCTGATGCAGGGCTTTATTGCCAAGCTGGAGATCCCGCAAGCTGAGAAGCAACGTCTGCTGGCCATGACGCCGGGCAGCTACACCGGCATCGCGGCCGTGCTGGCAAAGCGCGTCTGACCTTGTCTTGCGGTTCACCGCAGCTTGGTGCTTGCTTCCGATCCTTCTGCTCACACGCCACAGCAGCTCTGCGCGTGGCGCCCTCTAACAGGGCCACTCACGTTCAGTGATGCCCCAGTAGCCCGAATGTCAGTGCCGGTCGTTCAACCTGCAAAATTGGATTTTGGGCGTGTCCGGCTTTTGAGCAGCGGAAGCTGACATTCAGGCGCACGGCCCGACGGTCGCCAGCTGACCAGAACGGGCCGCTTGTCAGCAAGCTCGGGCCAGCTTGAAATTCAAGTTGATTTCCCCCAGCCTTGTTCTCCTTTGCGTTTCATCAATTCGGGCATTCCAATTTCTGCGTTGAATCATCAGTCTGTGATGTACCCCTTTTGGGGGCTAGCTTACAAGAGAACAAGATCAAAATTAAGAGGTAGGCCCGATATGAATAGTATCTGCCGCAAACCGTGAATACGACTGATGCTGTGCTGGCACCGCATGGCTCGTGTTCGGCCTTGTCCGAAGGGCCCGCCAGCGGTGGCTCTCGCTATGGGGTTGATGAGTTCGTGCGCAGTGCGGTGGGCCTGCGCGTGCGCGAGCAGGATTGCGCGGCATTGACGCGGTGGACCGGGGAGCGCGTGCGCACCCTGGCGCTGCCGGGAATTGAACAATACGGCGCATTGCTTGCCGCAGACAACGCCGCCGGTTACCGGGAACGCGAACTGCTGACCGTGCAATTCACGACCGGTGAATCCTATTTCTTCCGCGACCAGGGGCAGTTCGACCTGCTGGCATCGACGATCCTGCCGGAACTGATAGCGCGCCGCGCCGCGCAGCGTTCGCTGCGTCTCTGGAGCGCCGGCTGCGCTGCCGGCGAGGAAGCCTATTCGCTCGCGATGCTGGTCGACGAACTGGCGCCTCGCCTGGTCGGGTGGGACGTGCTGATCCTCGGCACCGATATCAACTCTGATGCCTTGGAGAAAGCGCGCTGCGGGGAGTACCGCGATTGGTCTTTTCGGACCCTGGACGACAAGCGCAAGCAGCGCTATTTCCAACGGCGTGGCGATCAATGGCGCATCGACCCGCGCCTGCGCGAGAGCGTGACCTTCCGCGGCGGCGACCTGGTGCGTGACGATTTTCCCGACGCACAGATCGGGCTGAACGATTTCGACCTGATCCTGTGCCGCAACGTGTTCATCTATCTCGATACGCAAGCGGTGGCACGGATCACGGCAAAGTTCTCGGCCACGCTTGCCGATGGCGGATACCTGGTCACGGGTCACAGCGAACTCTTCGGCCATGACGTCGCGCCACTGCGCGTGCGCCTGTTCGCGCAGTCGGCGGTGTTCCAGAAAACTGCACAGCCGCCAGCCGAATCCGGTCTCGGGGAAGCGCTGGCGAAAGTGCCCATGCCAGCGGTTGCAGCATGGCCCCCCTTACTCGGCATAGAGCGGCAAGTGCCGCGCGCAGAGCATTGGGCGATCCCTGCGCTGTCGCCTGCCGTGCCCGCCGAGGAAGTTGACCGGCTCATGCAGGCCGCCTGGCGTCACGCCGACCGCGGCATGGCCGACGCAGCGGAACAAAACAGCCGCAAGGCGATCGCGCTTGCCGCCTTCGATCCGCGGCCGTATTACCTGCTGGCGCAACTCGCCCAGGAACGTGGCGACCCGATGCAGGCGAAGACCTTGCTGACGAAGGTGATCTATCTTGATCCGTCTTTCATCGCGGCCTACCTGGAGCTCGGCGATTTGCACGCGCAGGCCGGCGAACACGACCGCGCGCGGCGGATGTATGAAACCGTCCGCACGGCGCTGGGCAAGCTGCCGGCGCAGGCTGCGGTTGCAGCCTACGGCGAATCGACCACCGCCGATGTCCTCGCCTACGTCGAACGTCTGCTGGGCACGCCTGCCGGAGAAGCTGCCGGCGGCGCCACGGCCAAAGCGCGGCTGCATCAGAGCACATAAGCCCATGGATCAGAGCTATCTCATCTTCGGTCATCGCGGCGCCCGTTATGGTCTGCCCGTGCGCGCGGTGCGCGAAATCGTCTGGCTGCCCGAGCTCTCGCCGATCGAAGAACTGCCGTCGTATATCGCCGGCGTATTCAATTTGCGCGGGCAGGTGGTGCCGGTGATGGACCTCGCCCTGCGCTTTGGCCACGCGCACGAGCCCTTCCTGACCAGTGACCGGGTCATTGTGATCGGCAGTGATAAGACCAGACTTGGTGTGGTCGCCAACGAACTGCACGATGTTTCGGCGATAGCGCAAGCGGCGATCGAGGACGTGCGCAGCTACCAGGGCGCGGGCGGCCACACGCAGTTCGTACTTGGCGAAGCCAAACTGGACGATGGCCTCGCCATGCTGCTCGACGTAGCCGAGCTACTGCGCAGCGCGCCGTCCGAGGAGGCGCTTGCGGTCCAGGCGCAAGCCTCGGCTGAAGAGCTACCACCCTTTTTAGCAAAACTGTCGCCGGAGGAAGCGGAAATTTTTCGCAGTCGAGCCCATAGCCTGGCTCAGGTGCAGGAGACCAGCGAGCGCTCCGGGCTGGATGCCTACGCCGTGATCAGGCTCGACGGCGAGCTGTTCGCCCTGGGACTGGACCTGGTGCGCGAGTTCTCGCATCTGCGCAACATCACGCCGGTGCCGTGCTGCCCACCGTGGATCCTCGGCAACATGAATCTGCGCGGCGACATCCTCACGCTGGTGGACATCCGGCCGGCACTCGGCCTGGCGAGCGCGGGCGCGATGCGCGAGGTCGTGGTGGTGCGCAGCGGCGAACTGCTGTTGGGTTTGCCGGCGGCGGAGATCGCCGACGTCGTCCACCTCGCGCCGTCCGACATCACGGCAGTTCCGGTCGGCTCGGACCGCGCCGGCAAGGCGTACTGCAAGGGTGTCGCCACGGTTGGCGGCCAGGCCATTGGAATTCTGGATTTTGAAAAGATGCTCGCCGCCCGTGAACTGCAGGTGGCGGAGCAAGTGCAATGAACGGGCTAAATTCACACCGCCGCAGGTTCCGGCTGAATCGATCTTTTTGGAAGGAGTGATCATGGCGATCAAACTAAATTTGAGGAAACAAATATTGCTGGGCTATCTCGCACCGCTAGCGCTGATGGTGGGGGTTTGCGTTGCGGTCGTCTGGAATACCCAGAGCGTGCTTCAGATTTCAAAGTCGGTGGGACTTGCGTACGCAATCGTAAGCAACGTCAAGGACCTACACGTCGACACAGCGCAAATGCAGAGATCAGCGCGGGGTTATATTCTGTTCAAGAACGACGTATCGCGTAATAGTTACAACGATGCCCATGCGGGCTATCGCGACAGGATCCAAGCGCTTGGCAAACAGATCAGGGAGCAGAAGCAACTGGAAAGCCTAAGCAATATCACCGCGACAAGCGACCGCCTCGCTGAGGTTACAGCAAAATATATTCAATTGGTCGATGCAGGCCAAGCGTCAGAAGCAGTGAAATTCTTCAGCGCGGGGACTGGTATCGAGCTCGGAGGTGCACTCGACAAGCTGATAGCCGAGTTCGAAAAGCGCGAGGCCGAGATTCTGGCGGCGAGACAGCTGGAGGAAAGCCATGCCATTGAGTCGCTGGTGACCTTAGTGTTGGTGGCCACCGGAGCGGCAGTGGTCCTGGCGTTGGTGTTTGGTTGGTGGATCGCAGCCCGCATCAGTCGGTCGATCGGCGAAGCGATTGCCGGCATGAGCACTTCCTCCACCGAGATCGCGGCGACGGTGGACGAGCATGAGCGCACCGTGACGCAGCAGGCGGCGGCGGTGAACGAAACCACCAGCACGGTGGAGGAACTGGGCGCCTCGTCGCGTCAGTCGGCCACCCAAGCGGAATCCATGGCAGCGGCGGCCAAGCAATCTCTCGATGCGACCCAGGAG
>DATCIC010000537.1:0-5527 GCA_036508025.1 Rhodoferax sp.
ACTGCAGGGCCTTCAGCAAGGACAGGCCGGAGGCGACTTCGTAGGATTTGCCAGAAGGGAGGACGGTGAGTGTGGTCATGGTGTTGCGTGGCTCAAGGCCAAGTGCGTGGTTAAAAAAACGGAGAACGGAGAAAAGTTTTCAGGCGGTCACAGCGGGCTGCATCGCTTCCATCAGGGCTTCGGCAAACTGCGCTAGCGGCATGTCAATGCGGGTGATGTTCTGCTCTTGCAGAAAGCGCGCTTCCATGCGCGTGGGCTCGTTCGGTAGCACGGCCCAGTGGCGCTCGCTGGAGCGCTTCATGATCTGGCGCGCAAAGCAGCGCGTCAGCTGGTCGTCAAAGCGGCAGCCCAGGAACAGAAAATTGCGGCCGCTGCGCCAGGCTTGCACCGCCGCCGGAATCGGCGTCTGGATGTCAATCTCGGTCAGGACCTCGACATAGTCGCTGTCCGACACCAGGTAGTTGCCGACCGGGCCGTGGCTACCGATGGGCTTGTAGAGAAGTCGTGCGACATCTTTTGGCATCTCAGGCAGCAAGGTGCCATCGTCGGCGTAGACGCCGGTCCAATTGCCGAAATGTTCGGACTGCGACAGACCCTGCACCTGCGTCCAGCTTCCCTTGGGTCCGACCTGCGCCAGCGCGGCGGCCAAGGTGTCGTCATACCAGGTGTCCACCCACAGCCCGGCGCCGCTGCCGGCCAGCGCCAGATGCAAAGGCGAGGGCGCAGGCGTGTTGGCAAACGCTTCGTTCATGAGGTGCACCACCGATTTGCGGTGTTTGAAGTTCTCGATGAACTGTGCGGCCTGGGTCAAGCGTTTTCGGATCTTGTGCGGCACGCTGACTTTGCCGGTCATGCTCTCGGCCAGCGCCTGGGGCGTGGCGGGTATCTTGAGCTCACTGCACAGCGACAGCATGTCGGGCCCCAGATAGGGAATGACAGCGCCGGCGTCAAGTTGCCGGGCAATATCGTGGATCAAATCGGTCATGGTTATGCCTCCTGCCGAGCCGCCTCAAAGGAGGCATGCGCCCCCTCGGGGGGCAACGAACGAATGTGAGTGTGGGGGTGCATAGTTTTTCCTCAGAGGTAAATGGCCGCCCCGGCACCGACGTTGGTCGCGGTGTCCTTGAGCGTCTTGACGATGTACGTGACCTGGGTTTCATCCAGTTGGGTGTGCAGCGGCAGCGCCAGTGCGCGGTCGCTGATGCGGTCGGTGTCGCGCAGCAGGACGCCGCGCTGACGGCCAATGGCGTCGCCGCTGTTCATGTAGAAAAACTGCTGGTGCAAGGGATGGCTGTAGGCCACGGTCTCGATGCCGCAAGACAGCAGGTCGTCGATCATCTGCGCGCGGGCACTGCCCGAGAAGCGCTTGCCCAGGTGCACCACATAGAGCATCCAGTGCACTTCGTCCACGTCCTCGCTGATGTAGGGCGGCTTGACGCCTTCGAAACTCTGCATGTGCTCGTGGTACCAGGCCACCACCTGCTTGCGTTCAGCCAGCCGCTCGTCCAGGCCCGCCAGCTGCGCCAGGCCCAGCGCCGCCGTGAGCTCGCTCATGCCGGCCTGCAGTGGCACCCGCGAGCCGACCGAGACCGAATTGCGGTCGGCAACGCGGCGCTGGCGCAGGTAGCGCAGTTCGTGCACCAGCGTATCGTCATCGGTGACCAGCATGCCGCCTTCGCCGGTGCACAAGGCCGAGGGCGCCGAGAAATCGAATACCGCTACATCGCCGAAGCTGCCCACGGATTGGCCTTTGTAGCGCGAACCGAGGGCTTCGCTGCTGTCCTCGATCAGCGTCAGTTCGTGCGCACGGGCCAGCGCGCGCAGCGGCTCCCAGTCAGCCGGGTGACCATTGGTGTTGCCGGCCAGGATGGCGCGTGTGTGGGGCGTGATCTTGAGCGCCGCCTTCTCGGGGCTCAGGCTGCCGGTCCAGTAGTTGATGTCGGCGAACACCGGCGTGGCGCCGGTCAAGGTGATGGCCTGTGCCACCTGGTGCCAGGCGTGCGAGCTGCAGATCACCTCGTCGCCGGGGCCGATGCCCAAAGCGCGCAGTGCAATCCAGGTGCCCAGCGTGCCACTGCCCACGGCTACTGCGTGCTTGCGTCCGACCCAGCCCGCAAAGGCCTGCTCAAAGGATGCGAGCATCGGGCCATCGCCCCAATGCGCCGACTGCAGCACGGCGCACACGAGTTCTATTTCGCGGTCAGCGCACTCGGGCTCAAACAGGGAGATGACATCGATTTCCATGGCTAGTCCTGCGTCAGAATCAGCGCCGTCGCCTCGGACGGTTGTTGGGTGATGGACCAGCAATGGCCGTTGGAGGTGGCCAGATAGACGCGCCGACGACCCAGCATCAGTGCCGGGGTCTCGTCGGACATGTCCATCGCATCGACCAGCACGACCCGCATGGCGGGATCGCGCGCACGCCAGATCGCCGCCGCGTCGCGCAACGACGAGGCCGCGCCGATCACTTCGCCAGCATGACGCAGGTAGTCAGCGGTCATTGCCATGATTAGTCTCCTGAATCCTCAGTTAACGCGAGGCGTCGCGCTTCGACCGTGATGGGCAGCGGCGTATCGGCCGGCATGGCGGGCAGATCGAACTGCCAACCGTTGGCCAAGGTCACCAGACCGCCCCACATGCCGGGGTTGGCCATGGAAACAATGGGTTCCTCCAGATCTTTTTTGGGCACGTAACCGGTCAAGGTGCCCTTGCTGTCTTTGCGGATCATTAGTTTCATCATCGGCTCCTGGTAGGGGTAAACATAAGTTCAAGGGGCGCTTTAAGGAGCTGTCAGCACTTCTTCATGCAAGAGCGGTGCCAACAATGGCGGCAGCGCATTCAATAAATAGGTCACGTCCGCCAGGGTGCTGGTTCGCCCCAGGGAAAGGCGTACCGCCGCCAGTGCCTCCTCGGCCGGCACGCCCATCGCGGTGAGCACATGCGAGGGTTCGCTCCCGCCGGAGGAGCAAGCCGCGCCGCTGGATGCGGCCACGCCCAGGCGCTCCAGCCGTTGCAGCACCACATCCACCGACAGCTGGCCAAAACGCAGATAACTGGTGCCGGGCAGACGTGGCACAGCGCGGGACCAGATGTGCGTCTGCGGCAGCGCACGGGTCAGGCCGCTTTCCAGCGCATCGCGCAGCTGAGCCACGCGCGCCGCCTCCGCGGCGACATCGCCCAACAACTCCAGCGCAGCGGCCAGGCCCACAATGCCGGCCAGGTTCTCGGTACCGCCGCGCCGACCGCGCTCCTGGCTGCCCAGCGTCTGCGGCGCAAACGGCAGGCCCTGGCGCAGCAGCAGCGCACCGACGCCTTTCGGGCCCTGCAGCTTGTGGGCCGACAGCGACACCGCGTCCGCACCAAAGTTGGAAAAAACAAACGGCTGTTTGCCGATGAACTGGGTCGCATCCACATGCAGCAGTGCACCGGCCGCGTGCGCGAGCGCCGCGACCTCCGTCACCGGCATCAGGACACCGGTCTCGTTGTTGGCCGCCATGAGCGAGACCAGTGCCACGTCCGGGCCAATCAGCGCTTGTGCTGCTTGCAGATCGAGCGTGCCGTTCGCTTGCACCGGGAGCAAGTCCACTTGCACACCGGCCGCCGCCAGGGCGCGCGCCAGGCGCAGGTGGCCGGCATGCTCGACGCTGCTGAACACGACACGCCGACGCTCGGGCGACGCCATGGCGAGCAGTCCGCGCACCGCCATGTGGTTGGCCTCCGTCGCACCGCTGGTAAAAATAACCTCCACCGGCTTGCAGCCCAGCACCCGTGCCACCGTGGCGCGCGCCGCACTCAGGGCACGTTTGGCCTCTTGCCCGGGACCGTGTTGCGACGAGGTGTTGGCCCACAGGCTGGAGAGCACCGGCAACATGGCGGCGAGGACTGCCGGCGCGGGCGGCGTGGTGGCGTTATGGTCGAGGTAAATCATGGTGGCGGCCGCGACTTAGCTCAGGGCCAGAACTCGCGTTCGGTGTCGATGCACAGCGCGTCCAGCAAGACATCCAGCGGCTCGTTCTGCAAGCGCGAGACCCAGGTGCTGTTGGCGTGGTCACGCGCGCACAGGCACCAGCTGCCGCCCTCATGGGGAATCAGCAAGGCAATATCGATCAGGCCGCCGCTGGGGTCCACATTGCGTGAGCAGCATGGGCTTTTAACACGGAAATTCTCGCCTTCACGCAGCACGCGCGGCTGCACATAGCGGTAGCGCACGCGCTCCCGCAGGGCCCGCTCCAGGCGGTGCTGCATGAAGTCCCGCACCTGGCCACGGGCCGGCGCAGTCACAGCAGCCGCGGCCATGTTCACATCAGTTCCTCGGTCTCCGGCAGCAGGCCGTGCGGCGCGGGAACCAGTTCAATTTCAAGGCAGCCGACCACGCAGCCATCGAACTGCACCAGGTAGACCGGCTCGTTCAACTCTTGGGCATGGCCCACGTTGACGATTTCGCCGACCGAGCCGCGCGCGGCCAGCATCGCATCCACCGGGCGTTCGGGGTAGCTGCCGTCGTTCACCAAATCGTCCAGCGCAATGACGCGCTGGCCCCAGGCATAGGCAGGTTCGCGGGGTTCGATAGCAGTCATGGTAGTCATAGCTTCCTTAATCAGTTGAGGACAGAGCTTGTTCACTGCGTGTACTGCGGTCTGTCCCGCAAGGTATCAATGGCGTGGCATTCCCGAGTCCCTGCAGTGCGGTGGATTTTTCGCCCAGCTGTTCCAGCACGTCGTCGGGCAGGTTGTCCAGGGTGCAAAGCTCCTTGGCGCGCATGCCTACGCGGTGACCGGACTCGACGAAGTCCACCGCGTAGATGTAGAACTGCTGCAAGAAGGTGTTGATGTTGATGACGTAGCCGATCTCACCCTTGTTCACCAGCACCTCGCCGATGTCTTTGCCGTTGTAGGTGCCATCATTGCGGACCACCGAGCGCGCCACCACCCGCTCGCCGTAGCTGAAGCGTGGCGGGAAGGCCAGTTCGATCACGTCATCGTCGCGGTTGATATCAGCCATGGGCAACTCCAATTCGGGTTACTTCACGCGCCTGCCGTTCACGCACAGCTTGGCGCACTTCTGCGTCATCGTCGTCACGCATCAAGTCGAGGGTGCTCGCATCGGCGCGCTGCGCAACCTCCCACCGCACGCGCCAGTCGGCATCAAAGGCCAGGCGTGACAGCAGCGGCACCGGCAAGCGCTCCGCCACAATGCGACGCACTTCCGGTGCGCTGTCATCCGTCATGCGCAACAAGGCCGGCATCTCCAGCCGCTGCGCCACGCGCATGCGCACGGCGCGGTCAGGATCAGACGCCATGGTCGGCAGAATAGCGAGCGGCAGGCGCAGCGCCACCAGTTCACGCACGCCATAGTCCGGGTCGTTACGCATGGTCGCCAGTGTGGTCGGGGACAGCCGCTGGGCGACACGGATGCGCACCTCACGGTGCGGATCGTTGGCCAGCCTGGACAATTGCGCCAGCGGCAGACGCAGCGCGATCTGCAGACCCACGGTTTCATCGGGGTCGTCAATCAAGGTCGGCAGACG
>DATCIC010000538.1:0-2350 GCA_036508025.1 Rhodoferax sp.
GTCTTGGCAGGGCGAAGGTTGGCGTAGAGCTGGAACTCTTCGCGCAGTCGCACGTTCGATGAACGGTAGCCGCCGCCTGACGGCGTCTCCAGCGGGCCCTTGAGCGCCAGCCGGGTGCGGCGGATGCTGTCAAGGGTGGCGGCAGGCAAGGGGTCGCCTGCGGCCTTGATGCCGCCAAGACCGGCGATCTGACGGTCCCAATCGAAGGGCGCATGCAGCGCATCAAGTGCCGCCAGGGTGGCGTCGACGATTTCGGGGCCGATGCCGTCCCCTGGGATCAAGGTAGCAGGAATGGTGTTTGACATGTTTAGTCCCTTTAAATGGTTGATTAGCTTCGATTATCGGGGCGTGGCAATCAACGGGGCGAGCTTGTACGTTATGCTTAACTTAGAACTTTGAATTGACTATGAAATTTTTTATCAGAACTTTTTTTAAAACCTTGCGGCTGGTACTCGGCCCCGTGATGCTGCTGCGCGAAAGACTCACCCGTCCGCTTGGGCTGGTGCGCTCGCCCGAGTTGCAGGCGCAGGTGGACCAGCAGTGTGGCAGCCTGGTGTTGTACCAATTCACGACCTGTCCCTTTTGCATCAAGGTACGCCAGGAAATGCGGCGCCTGTCTGTGAATATTAATCGTCTGGACGCGCAGCATGACGTCAAAAATCGCGAGGATTTGGTGCAACAAGGCGGGCAGGTCAAGGTGCCCTGCCTGAAAATCACCGATCCGGCCGGTAGCAGCCAGTGCTTGTATGAATCCGGCGCCATCATCAGCTACCTGCGCGGTCGATTTGCCACTGTTTGACCTCTAAAAACCCTCCGTCCCACCAGCACCGGCTCTTGCGGCTCAAGGCATGGAAAACAGCTATCGCGAATTCCACGTTTCCGCAGTCAGCGGCAAGTCATTCAGTTCCGCACGAGCTTCCCGCCAAGTTGGGTAGTGCTGTTCCAGCAGCGCCACAAAGCGCTCGCTATGCGTCGGCTCGATCAGGTGGAGCATTTCGTGCACCACAACGTATTCCAGCAAATCCTTGGGCTTCTTGGCCAGTTCGGTGTTCAGACGAAGGTTCCCGGCCCGGTGGTTGCAGCCGCCCCACTTGGTCTTCATGCGCTGGAGGAAATAGCCGGAGACCTGCACGCCCAACTTCGCCTCCCATTTTTCAATCAGATCAGGCACGGCCTGATGCAGCAGGGCGCGGTGCCATTCATCCATCACTTCTTCGCGCTTTTCCAGCGTGCTGCCTGGGCGCACGGTGAGGGTAATGCGCCGGTGATCCCGTATCACGGCGGGCTTTGCATCTTTTTCGACCACCGACAGCAAATAGCGCCGCCCCCACAGGATGTGCGTCTCCCGTTCGACAAACTGGCGCGGTGTCTCTCGCGCCTGCGCCAGCAGTTTGGTTTGCTGGTCACGAATCCAGCCCAGTTTGGAGATGGCGTAGGCGCGGGCCACTTCCAGGCGGGTTGTGGTGGGTGCCACCAGTGTGACGTGACCCAGCGGCGGATGCACGGAGAGATGCACATTCTTGACCGCCTTGCGCGTTACTGCGATCTCGATGTCGCCAAGCACGATGGTTTCGGTCATCAGTAACCTGGTTGGTTTTTGACCAGTTCGAACAGGGCCAATGTGGCAGCGCGGCTCTTCCTCAATAGGGGAAACAAGAAGTTCTGGACAACACGCTCCTTGGTTTCATCGCCCTTCCAGTCGGCGGGGGCTTGCAATCGCATCGCACGGTCAATTTCCAGTGCCAGCAATACGCGCTCATTGCCATAGCCAGCCTGGCCTTCCTGGAGCACATCCGCAGGTGTTGAACCGGCAAGAATTGCTTCGAGGTTGTTGTAAATCACCGTCGCCTCACGCTTGCCATGCAACTCTGCCGGAATACCATCTTCCGGCTGCTTGGCCGCAAGCCGCTTCACCAAGTCCTCGGCCTTGCGCAGAAACTCTTCATACGCCGCTGTGTCGGTGCGGATCTGTTTGATCAAGTCATCGAGCAACGTGGACATCTGTGCGTAAAACCTCGGGTCAGTGAGCTGGTCGCGGATGATGGTCTTGCGCACGTTGTTGATGATGCCCTCGGCAACGGCATTCTTTGAGAGCTTGCCCTTTGCATTGAGCTTCCTGGCAATCGCATCGTGGATGCCGGTCTTGATGATCAGCTCGGTTAGCGACATTTCGCCCAGTTCTCCCAGTTCCGCCGCCGGGTCGGCCTGGATATAGGTGTTGATGAGGTGGCGCATGTCCGCCTCAAAGGGTTTGATGTCCAGCTCTTCGCCCGAGTGTTTCTTGATGGCGGATCGAATCTCGGCGTAGAACTCCACCTCCTTTTGGATCGCCACCGCGTCGGCATCGCTG
>DATCIC010000539.1:0-6790 GCA_036508025.1 Rhodoferax sp.
ACGGCTTTGCCGAGCGCCACGCAGTACAAGCCTCCAGCCAACTCGCCATTCACCCAGGTTTCCACACTGTGGGCAAACCCAGCGCGGTGCAGCTTGCTATAGGCGGCCCTCATGTCAGGCAAGATCCAGGTGCCGGATTGACCCGTGCGCTCACTGCGGGAGCAGGCTTCAACGACTTGTTCAAAGGCCGAGTCGATCCGAATTTCACAACCCGGCGTCTGGCAGAACTGTCGGATCTTTTTCTTGAAGGAAGGGTGCAAGCGAAAATTGGCGACTTCCAGCACCATTCTTGGATCGGGGCTCCACCACAAGGTAGGTTGCGCCTCGCTGTACCAGGGAAAAATGCCCTGGCTATAGGCGCGACGCAGAGTATCGACATCCAGCACGCCACCCGCAGCCAGCAGTCCGGGCGCGGGAGAGTTTTGATCCCACGCCTGACTGGTTGGAGGGAAGTCCTGGTTGGGATCCAGCCATGGCAGCGGTGGCGATTGAGACGACATTATTAGATGTTAACCGGGGATTTAGCACAGCAACCCGCTACAATCCCAACTCGTCGGGGCGTAGCGCAGCCTGGTAGCGCATCTGGTTTGGGACCAGAGGGTCGAAGGTTCGAATCCTTTCGCCCCGACCATTCATCAAGACAAAGGCCTCTAGGTAGCGATACTCAGAGGCTTTTTTCGTTGGCAGATCAGTCATCTGCACTACAACGACATAAATGCAGGCTCTTATTTGCCAAAGGGAGACATCAATGCCCATCATCACCAATATTGAAGACCTGCGCGTTCTGGCGCAGCAACGCGTGCCGCGCATGTTCTACGACTACGCCGACTCCGGTTCCTGGACCGAGAGCACTTACCACGCCAATGAGGCTGATTTCCAGACCATCAAACTGCGCCAGCGGGTTGCCATCAACATGGACAACCGAAGCACCGCCAGCACCATGGTTGGGCTGCCGGTGGCAATGCCGGTGGCCCTGGCGCCGGTTGGATTAACCGGCATGCAGCACGCCGACGGTGAAATTCTGGCGGCGCGTGCCGCCAAAAAATTTGGCGTCCCATTCACCCTTTCAACCATGAGCATCTGCTCGATTGAAGACGTCGCTGCGGGCACCGGCAACCACCCTTTCTGGTTCCAGGTTTACGTCATCCGCGACCGGGGCTTCATGGAACGTCTGATCGAGCGCGCCCGGGCGGCCCATTGCTCGGCGCTGGTGCTGACCTTGGACCTGCAAATCATGGGCCAGCGCCACAAGGACCTGAAAAACGGTCTCAGCGCTCCCCCGAAGTTGACCTTGCCCAATATCCTCAACATGATGACCAAGCCGCGCTGGGGTTTGGGCATGCTGGGTACCCAGCGACGCGGATTTGGCAATGTCGTCGGCCACGTGACCGGTGTCGACGACATGAGTTCACTGACGCAGTGGTCCGCCCAACAGTTTGACCCAACGCTGAACTGGAACGATGTGGAATGGATCAAGAAGCTTTGGGGTGGCAAGCTAATCCTCAAGGGCATCCAGGACGCCGAAGATGCGCGCCTGGCGGTCAACGCCGGGGCTGACGCACTGATCGTCTCCAACCACGGGGGCCGCCAGCTCGATGGCGCGGAAAGCAGCATCCGCGCCCTGCCCCGCATCGTTGAGGCCGTGGGCAAGGAGATTGAAATTCACATGGACGGCGGCGTGCGATCCGGACAAGACGTGCTCAAGGCCCGTGCCCTGGGTGCGCGCGGCGTCTACATCGGCCGTGCCTTTATTTACGGTCTGGGTGCCATGGGTGAAGCGGGCGTCAGCAAAGCGCTGGAAATCATCCACAAAGAACTGGACCTAACCATGGCCTTTTGCGGCCGCACCGACATCAACACCGTCGACCAAAGCATTCTGTTGCCGGGGACCTACCTCCCCAACTGATTAGAGACTCTGCGTCACCAGCTTGAAATCGGCATCCTCCGGGAATGGCTTGATCACGAACCCCAAACCTTTCATTAATTTGAGCATGGTCGGGTTTTTTGCCAGCACCAGGCCCTCAATTTCGGACAAGCCTTTATCGCGGGCCACATCCATGATCGACAGCATCAGACGCGATCCCAGGCCTTGGCCCTTGAAGTCATCGGACACCACCAAAGAAAATTCGCAGGTGGTGCGATCCGGGTTGGTGATGTAGCGCGACACGCCCACGATGCGCGGCACCTCGCTGACTTCGCCGCCAGCGCCGACGCGCCGCTCCCGGTACACCGCCACCAACGCCATTTCGCGGTCGTAGTCGATCAGCGTAAAACGCGACAGCATGGTCGCCGGCAACTCCTGCATGGAGGACACAAAGCGGAAGTAGCGACTCTCGGGCGAGAGCTTGCGCACAAACTCCTGCAACATGCTGGCGTCATCCGGGTGCACCGGGCGCATCGTGTAATCGCCGCCGCCCTTGAGTGGCCACACTTGTTCGTAGCGCGACGGATACGGCAGGATCGCCAGGTGGTTGTAGTGGCGCGCTGAAGGTGGCGTGCTGTCGATCACAATGCGCGCATCCACTGCCACGGCGCCGGTCTCGTCCACAATGATGGGGTTGATGTCCATCTCGCGCAATTGCGGCAGCTCGCACACCATCTCGGACACCCGCAACAATATCTGCTCCAGCGCCTCCATATTGACCGGGGCTGCGCCGCGCCATTCACCCAGCGTCTCGGCCACGCGGGCGCGCTCAATCAGGCGGCGGGCCAAGAACTGGTTCAGCGGCGGTAACTCCATGACACGGTCATTGATCAGTTCGATCATGGTGCCACCCGAACCAAACGCGATCACCGGGCCAAACGGATCATCGGTGACCATCCCCACGTAGACTTCACGACCGCGCTTCTGGCTCGACATGTTCTGAATCGTGACGCCGTTGATGCGCGCTTCAGGCTGCAACCTGGCGACTGCCTCCATCATGTCAATATAGGTATCGCGCACGCCCACGGCATTGAAAATATTCAGCGCCACACCCTGCACATCTGACTTGTGACTGATATCGGGCGAGTCAATTTTGAGGGCCACCGGAAACCCCAACTGGGTTGCGATCATGATCGCCTCGTTGACGCTGCGCGCCAGGATGGTCCTGGTGACCGGAATATGAAACGCGGCCAGCAGCGACTTGGACTCCATCTCGGTGAGCACCTTGCGCCGCTCGGCCAGCACGCTCTCAATCAATATGCGGGCACCCTCTACGTCGGGCTTGGCCAGGTCGGACATGGGCGGCGGCGTCTGCTGCAGCAGTTGCTGGTTCTGGTAAAAGGCCGCGATGTTGCCAAAAGCGCCCACCGCCGCCTCCGGCGTGCGAAAGGTCGGAATCGCCGCATCGCTCAGGATGCGCCGTGCGTCTCCCACCGTCGCATCCCCCATCAAGCAGGTAAACAGCGGTTTGCCCAGTTGCTTGTTGGCATCAGCCAGCGCCGTGGCAATCGTTGCACTGTCGACGTCAACCTTGGGCGAAAAAATCGCCAACACGCCATCAACCTGCGGTGCTTTGGCCGCCGCTTGCACCGCTGTCTTGAAGTGCTCGGGCCCGGCGTCTTCCGAAATATCGATCAAGTCACACAGCGAAGCCAGTGGCGGCAATTGAGGCTTGAGCGCTCGCGCCTGTTCAGGGGTGAGGCTGGCCAGCTGCAGGTTGATCTCGCTCACCCAGTCGGCTGCCAGTACACCGGGGCCGCCGCCATTGGTCACGATTGACAGGCGGCGCCCAACCGGGCGATAGCGCGAGGCCAGACACTTGGCCGCCGAGAACAGCGCCACAAAAGAGCGCACCCGCACCGCGCCGGCCCGGCGCAAGGCAGCGTCAAACACATCGTCACTGCCGACAATCGCGCCCGAATGAGTGAGTGCGGCCCGGTTACCTGCGGCTTTGCGGCCGCCCTTGAGCACCACCACCGGTTTGGCATTGGCAGCCGCACGCAGGGCGCTCATGAAACGGCGCGCGCTGTTGATGCCCTCCAGATAGACAACGATACGGTGCGTGTGCGCGTCGGACGCCAGAAAATCGAGCACCTGGGCCATGTCCACGGCGGTATTGGGGCCCAGCGACACCACGGTCGAAAACCCCACACCATTTTTTTTCGCCCAGTCGAGAATAGAG
Source organism: Rhodoferax sp. (assembly GCA_036508025.1). GTDB lineage: Bacteria > Pseudomonadota > Gammaproteobacteria > Burkholderiales > Burkholderiaceae_C > Rhodoferax. Next base: position 4,107 of record DATCIC010000539.1, read on the forward strand.
GACGTCAAGGCGCCCGATTGCGACACCAGCGCCAGCGGTCCGGGTGCGCTCAAAGCACCCGCCACACTGGCATTGAGCTGCAGGTGCGGACGCTGGAAACCGAGACAATTTGGTCCCAACAGATGGATACCGTCACGCCGCGCGATCTTGTTTAACTCGGCGGCCAACGCGGCGTCAATGCCGCTGGAGATCACCAGGGCGGCACGGCAGTTGATGCGCCCGGCAATCTCCAGGGCTGCGGCCACCTCAGCCGGTGGCAAGGCAATGATCGCCAGATCCGCCTCGGTGTGCGCCAGATCGGCCAGGGTGCCACTGACGTTGATATCCAGAAACACCAGCGAACCGGTAAAGCACTGCGCCCGCAGAGCGCGGTCCAAAGCCTGCGCCTGCGGCGTCTGGGTCGATGGATCATCGGCCTTGCCAATAAAGACAGCGATCGAACTCGGCGAAAAAAGTGGCGTGAGAAAGTGCTTGTCCATACCGATTCCAATAAAAATGGTTGCTGCTATGCAGCATAGCCATTTTACGGGCGTTAGCGCTTGATTCAACGCAATAGCGGTTCGCGCTATCCTCCTCCCATGAGCGAAAAAATACGCCGCATCGCCCACCTCGACATGGACGCTTTTTACGCGTCGGTGGAACTTTTGCGCTACCCCCAACTGCAGGGCTTGCCGGTGGTCATCGGCGGTGCCCGGCGTGCCGAGGACGAAACGCTGCGCCAGCTACAGGAACACAGCTCGCTGGCGAGTATCGCGCTGGCCGCCTTTCCCCGCTTGCAGGGCTACACCGGGCGCGGCGTCGTCACCACCGCCACCTATGCGGCGCGCCAGTTTGGTGTTGGCTCCGCGCTGGGCCTGATGAAAGCCGCCAAACTCTGTCCGCAGGCAATTCTGCTGCCGGTTGACTTTGCCGAGTACCGCAAATATTCACGTGCCTTCAAGGCCATCGTCACCGACATCGCCCCGTTGATGGAAGACCGGGGCGTGGACGAGGTCTACATCGACTTCACGGATGTACCCGGTGGCCAGCGTGAAGGCGGGCGGGTACTGGCGCGCCTGATCCAGAAGACCATCTTTGAGCAAACCGGCTTGACCTGCTCAGTCGGCGTGGCGCCCAACAAACTGCTGGCCAAAATGGCCAGCGAGTTCAACAAGCCCAGGGGCATCGCGATCGTGTTTGAAGAAGATTTGCAAAGCAAAATCTGGCCGCTGGCGTGCCGCAAGATCAACGGCATCGGCCCCAAAACCGATGTCAAACTGCAGGGTCTGGGGATTCAGACCATCGGCGAGCTGGCCATGAAGAGTGTTGACTGGTTGATCGACCACTTTGGCCAAAAGACGGGCGCCTGGCTGTTTGACGCCGCGCACGGCCGCGACCAGCGACCGGTGGTGCTGGAGAGCGAGCCCGTGTCGATCAGCCGCGAGACCACGTTTGAGCGCGACCTGCACGCCGTGCGCGACAAGGTGGAGCTCGGCGCGATCTTTACCCGTCTGTGCCAGCAGGTGGTCACCGACCTAGCCACCAAAGGCTATGTCGGCAAGACCATTGGCATCAAACTGCGCTATGAGGACTTCAAAAGCGTCACGCGTGACCAGACCCTTGACGATTACACCGCCGACTTCTTCGTCATTCGCCAGACCGCCGGGCTCTGTCTCAAACGGGTGCCGCTGGCGCAACGCCTGCGCCTGTTAGGCGTTCGCGTGGCCACCCTGGTGAAAGCGGATCAAGCCCAGAAATTTATAACAAATCGGCCTCTAGCCCCCGTCAAACATGAACAAGACGCTATTAATACAGAAGCGAAAAACGATCAACTCTTTTAGGTCTGAGAGCCGCGGACACCGCTCCAGCCGCACGCGACGGATTGACTTCGGTGACGCGGGTGCGAACGAAGGCTTGGGCAGAGGCGGTGTAGTCCCATTGTTCGATCATGCAGCACCCAGGCGGTGCATGGCAACCCCAACGCAACAAGTTGACTGAGTTCGGCGCGCCGTCGCGCACGCGTTTTGATACGGCGGTCCCGGCCTGCACGGCCCACATGGGACGCGCCAGGCCCGCCAGCGGCATCACATAGGGCAGGTGAATGTGGCCGCCCATGACCAGGTCGCAGCCGGCAGCGGCCCAGTCTTTCAGTGCGGCAGCATGCCCGCGCAGCAAATTGTGGTCTTCCCCGGCACGCAGCACGGCGACCGGTTGATGCACCACCACCACACGCAGTTGCTCTGGCTCTGCGCTGCCCAGGCGCCTGGCCACCCGCTCAATCTGGGCCAAAGATACTTCCCCACTCTTGTGCCGATACCAGCGCGTGGTGTTGACGCACAGCACCAGCAGATCACGCGAGCAATACACCGGTTCCAGTTCGTCGCCAAACGCCTCACAGTAGCGGGCGTACGGATGAAAAAGGCGCTGGCCCAGATCGAACAGGGGAATATCGTGGTTGCCTGCGATCACCAGCACCGGCGCGCCGAGCCGATCCATGAAGGCCCGCGCCGCAACGAACTGGGCGCGACGGGCGCGCTGGGTGATGTCACCCGAGAGCACCAGAAGATCGGGCTGCTGGTGCTGTGACAGTGCCACCAAAGCTTCAACAACTGCCGCCTGCTCGGTGCCGAAATGGGGGTCGGATATCTGCAACAAAACACTCATGCGCCACCCCCGGCGCGGCCGGTTGCCCCGTCTTCGGTCAT
>DATCIC010000540.1:0-3108 GCA_036508025.1 Rhodoferax sp.
GTTGCAGCGCCTGGATGGTGCCGCTTCTATTTCCGCCCATATTGCACCCGCCAAGGCGCACACGGCGGCCTTGGGCCGACGCGAAAGCAAAGTCTATGAAGACATTGTGAATGGTGGACGCGCCTCTTTTTTAAGTGTGCCTGAGGTCAAGGGGCTGCTGGAGGGTGGGGTCCCGGTGATGAAAGACGGTCAGTGCCTGGGCGCGGTCGGCGTCAGTGGCGTGAAATCCAGCGAAGATGCCCAGATCGCCCGGGCGGGCATTGCCGCGCTGGGTCTTTGAAGCCAAACTCTACACTTTGCGCTGTCCGGGACTCTCCATCAACCATTGAGTGAGTTTTCCATGACCATTAACGTAAATGTCGATCTTGGCTACGAGTTTGAGGTCAAATCCAGTGTCAAAGAAGTTTTTGACGTGCTGTCCGACATCCCTGCCGCAGCCAGCCACTGCCCCCAAGGTGGACAAGCTGGTGGACCTGGGTGATGGTACTTCCCGCTGGGAATTTGAAAAAATTGGCATCGCTCAGTTCTACCCGCAAACCATTTCTGCCTTCAAATACGCGCCCAACCGGGCGAAAGGTACGATCAACTGGACGCCCGTCAAAGGCTTAAATAAATCGCTGCTTGAGTCGTTTCACCAGCGTCACGCTGGCCAGTACCACGGCCCCTGCCAGCATGCCCGCAAGTGCATTCAGCGTCAAAGCAGCCACCGGTTGCATCGCCGCGCCCGCGACCACGCTCCAGTGCTCAATCAAGCGGCCAGCCCCTGGCGTGCCGTGGATCAAGATTCCTCCCCCCACCAGAAACATGGCCGCGGTGCCAGCGACCGACAGCCCCTTCATCAAATAGGGGGCCGCTCTAAGAATGCCCCGCCCCAGACTGCGCTGCAGGCGCGCGGCCACGCCGGCACCGGTTTGTAGGCTGAGGTAGAGCCCGCCATCATCGAGTTTCACAATGCCTGCCACCAGACCATAAACGCCGATCGTCATCAGCACGGCGATACCACTCAGCACGCTGATCTGGGTGATGAGCGGACTCGATTGCACCGTACCGAGCGCGATGACAATGATCTCGGTCGACAAAATGAAATCGGTACGCACCGCCCCCTTGATTTTGTCTTTCTCAAGAGTCACCAGATTAAGCGATGGATCTGCCAGCGCCTGCAGCAGTTTTGCATGCTGCGCTGCGTCTTCAACGTCGCCGTGCAAGAACTTGTGTGCCAGCTTTTCGAAACCCTCAAAGCACAAAAAAGCGCCGCCCAGCATCAATAGCGGTGTCACGGCCCACGGTGCCAGCGCGCTCAAGGCCAAGGCTGCGGGCACCAAGATGGCCTTGTTGATCAATGAGCCTTTGAACACCGCCCAGACCACCGGTAGCTCGCGCTCGGCTCTGACACCTGCGACCTGCTGCGCATTCAGGGCCAGATCATCTCCCAGCACCCCGGCTGTTTTCTTGGCAGCCACCTGAGTCAATACGGACACGTCATCCAGTAGGCTGGCAATGTCGTCAAGCAGTGCGAGCAGGCTGGTTGCCATGGGCTTGATCTTTCTCGGGGCGTGTCGTAATTGAGTGCAGGGCTATTGTCGCTGTTGATGGCCGTGCGCTGGCCAGCGCTCATGGCCCACCGGTGAATGACTGGCAGTTGACTATAGTCAACGAACTGAAAGACTGGCTAGGTGACTATCGGCGATGAGTTTCTGCCGGTACGTCTGACCCCTGATTTCGACGAATTCAGCCTGCCTCAAACCTCGCAATGCCCTATTCATTTCTTTTTCGAATGCTGAAGGACCCGCGCACAACGGGCGCGCTGGCTCCCTCTTCTGCTCGCCTTGCGCGAGAGTTGGCCAATTTGGCGAAAGACTCAGAGAACGTCCTAGAGCTTGGTGCGGGCACTGGCGCAGTCACGCAGGCCCTCTCCAAGGTTGTCAAGGAAGAAAAACTGCAAGTAGTCGAGCTGCAAAAAAAGCTGGCTGCCTCTTTAAAGAAGCGCTATCCGAATCTAAAAGTCTTGCATTCGACGGCCCACCGCGCGCTCGACAATTATCGGCAATCCGGGTCAGTGGCGGTCGTCTCCAGCTTGCCTTTTCGGTCCTTGCCGCCTGCTATCAAACACTTGACAGTGCAGAGCCTTCTGACATTCCTGAAATCATCACCTGGCTCACGGCTTATCCAGTACACGTATGGCCTGAGCGCCCCATTCACAGCGCCTGCGGGCTTTAAGTGGCAGCAGATCAAGTGGGTCTTCGCAAATTTTCCCCCGGCGTGTATTTGGGTGCTCACCAAAACACCTGACCAGTAGACCGTTTTCAAGTCTTCGGACTTTGCGACTTTTCCTTGCTGAGGCCGATCGGCATGGCGGCTGAATATGAGCGGCGGTAAGCCAGGAGTGAGTCCGCAGATAATCACGGCTTTGTTGGACTACTCCAGCCTCGTACTTTTCAGGACAAACGTTATGCATCGTGTCGCCATCAGTAGCACCGGACTCTACATTCCACCGCACGTCATTACCAACGAAGAGTTGGTGGCCTCCTTCAATTGTTTTGCAGCGCAGGAAAACAAGGAGCATGCTGCTGCCATTGCCGCAGGTACGCGCCAGCCAATTCCCCCATCCAGCATTGAATTCATTGAGAAAGCGTCGGGCATCAAGCAACGCTATGTGATGGAAAAATCCGGTATTCTTGACCCGCAGCGCATGCGCCCGCGCTTGTCAGTCCGCCCTGATACCGAGATTTCGATGATGGCTGAAATTGGTGTGGCCGCAGCGCGCGATGCGCTGGCCCGTGCTGGCAAACAGGCCGAAGATATTGACGGCGTGATTTGTGCTTGCGCCAATATGCAGCGTGCTTACCCGGCCATGGCTGTGGAAATTCAGACTGCGTTGGGCATTCAGGGCTTCGGCTTCGACATGAATGTGGCTTGTTCATCGGCCACTTTTGCCATTGAGATGGCGGTCAACGCGGTCAAAACCGGCTCGGCCCGGGCCATTTTAGTGGTGGACCCAGAAATTACTTCATCGCATCTGGCCTGGAAAGACCGCGACTGCCATTTCATTTTTGGTGACGTCTGCACTGCCATCCTGATCGAACGGCTGGAGAACGCCCCTGCGGGTGC
>DATCIC010000541.1:0-2662 GCA_036508025.1 Rhodoferax sp.
CGCAAGCCAGCGCGCAACCCATCGCCCAACATCGCGTCGTCTTCCGCCAGCAGTACTCGCATCCATCAGCTCCAAAAAAGGTTGCGCGCCCGTTCGCGCCGGCACGCAGCGCGCCAGCCGATACCATACGCCGATCAATCATCGTCATCACATCTTCACAGGATGGCGCCATCATAGAAGGCGCAGATTAAGCGGGTCTTAAAGCGCTGGCGGCTTGGACTTGGCACGCGCACGCGCTATGCTCGCCTTTTCCAGCCCGAACGCGGCGATACCTTTTCTCTCATATTCCAGGAGTCAATCATGAAGAAAACTATGTGGACCATGACTTGCGGTCTTATTTTTTCGAGCCTGGCTGCGACCGCGCTGGCCCAAACAACCCTGTCGCCAAAGGCCCAGTACACGGCCGAAAGCAGGCAGGCGCAAGTGCGCTACGCCGCCGATAAAAAGCTCTGCAATGACGAGTCCTCGTCCACGGCGCGCCTGCAATGCCGCCGCGACGCCAAGAGCGAATACGACAAAGCCATCGCGGCGGCCAGGGCGCAACTGGCAGCCCAGACGCCAGCTGCCACGTCACAGCAGAATGCCACGGCGGTCTGCCCTGATTGCGCCCGGGTGATTGCCGTCAACGTTAGCACGAAAAAAGGCGAAGGCAGCGCCGTGGGCCTGATTGCCGGCGGCGTCGCTGGCGCCGTATTGGGCCATCAGGTGGGCGGCGGCATGGGCAAAGACCTGGCCACGGTTGCCGGTGCGGCGGGCGGTGCGTATGCGGGCAAAAGAATTGAAGAAAACGTCAGGACGCACAAGGTGTGGACGGTTCACGTGCAGTACCAGAACGGCCGCAAACACAGCTTCAGCTTCGAGCAAAACCCTGGCTTCAGGACCGGCGATGCGGTCAGGAACTCCGGCAACAGCATCGTGCGCCGGTGAATTGGCGGATAGAAGCCCGCAAAGACACCCTTGGAACGTGCACGATTACAGCCCTCGCACCACCTCCATCGCCTGCTCGACGCGCTCCACAGCATGGATGGTCAAGCCTTCAATCGGTTTTTTCGGCGCGTTGGCCTTGGGCACCAGCGCCACACTAAAGCCCAGCTTGGCGGCTTCCTTCAGCCGCTCCTGACCGCGCGGCGCTGGTCGCACTTCACCGGCCAGGCCAACCTCGCCAAAGGCAAAAAAGCCTTTCGGTAGCGGCTTGCCGCGCAGGCTCGACGTGATCGCCAGCAGCACCGCCAAGTCGGCAGCGGGCTCGCTGATGCGCACACCGCCCACCGCATTCACAAACACGTCCTGGTCCATGCAGGCGACCCCCGCATGGCGGTGCAGCACGGCCAGCAACATGGCGAGGCGGTCTTTGTCCAGGCCCACACTCAAACGCCGGGGCGACGGCCCGCCGCTGTCGACCAGCGCTTGGATTTCCACCAGCATCGGCCGCGTGCCCTCCAGCGTCACCATGACGCAGCTGCCGGGCACCGGCTCGGCGTGCTGGCTCAAAAAGATCGCGCTCGGGTTGCTGACGCCCTTGAGGCCTTTTTCGGTCATGGCAAACACGCCAATTTCGTTGACGGCGCCAAAACGGTTTTTGATGGCGCGCACCAGTCGAAAGCTCGAATGTGTATCGCCTTCAAAGTACAGCACGGTGTCCACCATGTGCTCCAGCACACGCGGCCCCGCCAGGGCGCCTTCCTTGGTGACATGGCCGACCAGCACAATGCAGACGCCGCTGGCTTTGGCGGCGCGCGTCAGGTGCGCGGCGCATTCGCGCACCTGGGCCACCGAACCTGGGGCCGAGGTGAGTTGATCGGAATACACGGTTTGAATCGAGTCGATGACGGCGATGTCGGGTTGTATGGCATCAAGCGTGGCGAGAATTCGCTCAAGCTGGATCTCGGCCAGCACCTTCACCTGGCTGTTGTCCTGCCCGAGGCGGCGCGAGCGCAGCGCCACTTGCGCGCCGCTTTCTTCACCCGTCACGTACAAGGTGCTCTGGCCGCTGCGTTGCAGCGAATCCAGCGCCTGCAGCAGCAGCGTGGATTTGCCGATGCCGGGGTCGCCGCCGATCAGCACCACGCCGCCTTCAACCATGCCGCCACCCAGCACCCGGTCCAGCTCCTCATGGCCGGTGGGCGTGCGCGCCATGTCCACCGCATCGATGTCGCCCAAAGTCACGACTTGAGAGGTCTTGGCCAAGGAAGCAAATCTGTTTTTGGTGGGGGACAAGCTCTCTGGCACCGATTCAATCAGCGTGTTCCAGGCGTTGCAACTGGGGCATTTGCCTTGCCATTTGGGGCTGGTGCCGCCACAGTCGGAGCAAACGTAAACGGTTTTTTCTTTGGCCATGGCCCAATGCTACTTGAGGCGTCAGCACGGGGCCGAACAGGTCAGCCTCAAAAATTCAAAAAACGCTACTATATTAATAGCTGCCTGCGCAATACTGACGAGGGCTATAGCCTGATTTCTTATAAATTATCGGCCGCCATGCGATTCGCCACCGATTTAAGTCGGCATCGACGGCACTGATCAGTGATCCAGATCAGGCCGGCGCCACGGGTCCACATGCGTCATCAGGTTCAGCACGCGATGCCGATGCAGCACACGCGCTCGCGCCGCCACCGCAATGTCGTGGCCGGCCTCGACGCTGATCGCGGCATCGACCTCGATGTGC
>DATCIC010000542.1:0-2208 GCA_036508025.1 Rhodoferax sp.
TCGCCGACATAGGCGGCAGCGACCACTTCGCTTTGCTCGGCCTGCGCCAGATCGGCAATCGCATGCACCGCCGCCATTTCCATCTCCACCGTGATGGTGGAGGCGCCCGCGTCCAGTGCGCCCCGGAAAATATAGGGGAAACACAAGATGTTGTTGATCTGGTTCGGGTAATCCGAGCGTCCGGTGCCGATGATGGCGTCGCTGCGCACGGCCTTCACTTCTTCGGGTGTGATCTCGGGAGTCGGGTTGGCGAGCGCGAAAATGATCGGCCTGGGCGCCATCTTTTTCACCATTTCGCCCTTGAGCACACCGCCAGCTGACAACCCCAGAAAGACGTCGGCGCCTGCTATCACTTCACCGAGGGTGCGGGCGGATGTCTTTTGGCTGTAAATGATCTTGTCCGGGTCCATCAGCTCGGTGCGACCCTCGTACACGACACCGGCCAGATCGGTCACCCACACGTTTTCACGGGGAATGCCCAGTTTGACCAGCAGCCCGACGCAAGCCAGCGCCGCGGCACCGGCGCCCGAGGTCACCAGTTTCACGTCTTTTGGGTCCTTGCCGGCCACTTTCAGGCCGTTGAGAATGGCCGCACCGACCGTGATGGCGGTGCCGTGCTGGTCATCATGAAAGACCGGAATCTTCATGCGTTCGCGCAACTTGCGCTCTACATAAAAGCAGTCGGGCGCCTTGATGTCTTCCAGGTTGATGCCGCCAAAGGTCGGCTCCAGCGAGGCAATGATGTCCACCAGCTTGTCGAGATCGTGCTTTTCGTTGATCTCGATGTCAAACACATCGATACCGGCGAACTTCTTGAACAGCACGGCCTTGCCTTCCATCACCGGTTTACCCGCCAGTGGGCCAATGTCGCCCAGTCCGAGTACTGCCGTGCCGTTGGTGATGACCGCCACCAGGTTGCCCCGGCTGGTGTACTTGTAGGCGTTATTCGGGTCTTTGACGATTTCCTCGCACGGAATGGCCACGCCCGGCGTGTAGGCCAGCCCCAGATCATGCTGGTTGATCAACTGCTTGGTCGGCGCAATGGAAATTTTGCCGGGGGTGGGAAATTCGTGGTATTCGAGTGTGGCGCGGCGCAATTCAGCGCGTTTGTCTGCGGCGGTGGCCGTTGTATGGGGCATGGGGGTATCTCCTGTTGCAAACCGTATGACCAAGAGGCCAGCCTCAGGGCGTCGCTACGGGAGTGAAATTGTAGACCGTGCCGGGTGGCACGCCCGCAGCCGCCAGGTCGGTCCTTGCGACAAAGGCGTAGGCCGGGCTGCTGGGTGCATCACCCTCAAGCCAGCACCAGCTTGGCCTGCTCTGCGCGCCGGGCAGTTTGTGTCCCTCAACTGGTTGCGGGTTTTGACTACACTGCAGAGGAAGGATTCGCCCATGACGTGGACCTCATCGAATTTTCGTAAGGCAGTGCGGCTCAATCGGCATTTGGTCCTTTAATTGGGTGGATTTCAACAAAATCAGGTGAGCAAAAGCGATGCGCGATATAGCGCGCCGTTGGCAAATGATTTGAATTCGGGGTGAGTTTAGCTGCGGCAGAAGTGCCGCAGGTTGAACGCCACAGCACAAATATCTTCCCCGTGCTCAGGATGTTGAGCGGACTCAGCGCCGGGCTGACGGCGCGCAACGCGATCACAGCATCGGTGTGGGCTTGGCGTGCCAGCAAGCCGAATCAGTTTTCAGCGGGTTTCTTGTCGGTACGCTTGCTTGGCAACCATCAGACGTCAATATTGCCAGCGCGCAGGGCGTTGGCTTCTATGAATTCACGGCGCGGCTCCACCTCATCACCCATCAGCATGGTGAAGACGCGGTCGGTTTCAATGGCGTCATCAATTTGCACCCGGAGCAGGCGGCGCACGGTCGGGTCCATGGTGGTTTCCCACAGTTGCGCCGGGTTCATCTCGCCCAGGCCTTTGTAGCGTTGACGTGAGGTGGCGTGTTCGGCCTGAGCCAGCAGCCAGGTCATGGCCTCCCGGAAATCGCTCACTTTTTCCTCTTTTTGACGCTCACCTTCGCCCCGCATCACGATGGCTCCCGGGCTGAGCAAGTCCTTGAACGTGTTGGCGGCATCGGCCAGTACGGCGTAATCTGCGCCATGCACAAAGTCTTGTGTCAACACACTGCTCTTGATGTTGCCGTGATGGCGACGACTGATGCGCAGAATCGGCTTGTCGGAGGCCACGTCGAATTCAC
>DATCIC010000543.1:0-3417 GCA_036508025.1 Rhodoferax sp.
GGCTTGTCGGACTATGTGATTCTGGTGCGCGGGCGTTCCAATATCTTCCTGGCGGGCCCGCCGCTGGTGAAGGCCGCCATTGGCGAGGATTGCACTGAAGACGAGTTGGGCGGCGCCGAGATCCATGCGCAAGTGACGGGCCTGGGCGAGTATCTGTGTGAAGACGATGCCCATGCCATTGGCATGGCGCGTGAAGTGCTGGATAAGTTGAAGTGGGATCTGGCGCCTCCTGGGGCAGGCTGTGCGGAACCCTTGTATGACGAGCAGGACTTGATGGGGCTGGTGCCAGCCGATGAGCGCGAGCCCTACGACGTGCGCGAGGTGATTGCGCGCTTGGTGGATGGCTCCGATTTTCTGGAGTTCAAGGCCGAGTACGCCGGCGAGATGATGTGCGGCCATGCCCGTGTGCAGGGCCGGCTGGTCGGCATTGTGGGTAACAACGGCCCGATTCAGCCCAGTGGCTCCACCAAGGCCGGGCAATTTATCCAACTGTGCGATCAAACCGGCACGCCGCTGATTTTTCTGCAAAACACGACCGGCTACATGGTCGGTTCGGTGGCCGAGCGCAATGGTGCCATCAAGCATGGTTCCAAGATGATTCAGGCGGTCGCCAATGCGCGGGTGCCCAAGTTCACGGTGGTGCTGGGCGGCTCCTATGGGGCGGGCAACTATGGCATGTGCGGTCGGGGCTTTGATCCGAATTTCATTTTTTCCTGGCCCACTGCCCGCACCGCCGTGATGGGCGGCGCGCAGGCGGCGAAGGTGATGGATATTGTCAATCGCGCCAAGATGGAACGCACCGGCATGGCAGCCAACGAGGAAGCCCTGAAGGCCATGTCAGACGGCTTGCGCCTGCGTCTGGACAAGGAGTCTGCGGCGCTGTTTGGTACCGCGCGGCTGTGGGACGACGGCATCATTGATCCGCGTGATACCCGTCGGCTGCTGGGGCTTTGTCTGGCCTTGGCGGAAGAGGCGCAGAGCCGCCAGTTGCACGCCAATACTTTTGGTGTCGCGCGTTTTTAAAGCTTTCCCCCTTTTCATTTCAAATTCGTCAATTACCTGAGAGGTTTCCATGAAATTCACCCCTGAACACGAACAGATTGCCGACACGGTGCGCAAGTTTGTTGCCAAAGAGATCAATCCGCATCTGCCACAGTGGGAGGCAGCACAGCAATTCCCGGCGCATGAATTGTTCAAGAAGATGGGCGACCTGGGGTTGCTGGGCATCAAGTACCCGGTGGAATACGGCGGTATGGGGCTGGACTTCAGCTACTCCATGGTGATGGCCGAAGCGCTCGGTGAATGCAATGCGGGGGGCGTGCCGATGGCGATTGGCGTGCAAACCGATATGTGTACGCCGGCCTTGGCGCGCTTTGGGTCCGATGAGCTCAAACGCGAGTTTTTGGCACCCAGCATCGCCGGGGACATGGTGGGTTGTATTGGCGTCAGTGAGGTCGGCGGTGGCTCGGATGTGGCGGCGCTCAAGACCACGGCCAAAAAGGACGGCGCTGACTACCTCATCAACGGCTCCAAGATGTGGATCACCAACGGCATGCAGGCAGACTGGTGCTGTCTGCTGGCCAATACCTCGGAAGCTTCGGTGCACAAGAACAAGTCGCTGATCATGGTGCGCCTGGACAGTCCCGGTGTCACACGACAAAAAATCCACAAGATCGGCATGGACTCATCTGACACGGCGCAATTGTTTTTTGACAATGTGCGCGTGCCGCAACGCAACCTGATCGGGCAGGAGGGCATGGGTTTCATGTTCCAGATGTTGCAGTTTCAGGAGGAGCGGCTGTATGGGGCCGCCGGCTGCCTGCGTTCGCTGGACCGTTTGATCGATCAAACCATTGACTACACGCGTCAACGTCAGACCTTTGGCAAGCCGATTCTGCACAACCAGGTGGTGCACTTCCGGTTGGCCGAGCTGCGCACCGAAGTGGAGGCCTTGCGCGCCTTGACCTATCGCGCGGTTGAGTCCTATGTCTCGGGCAAGGACGTGACCCGGCTGGCTTCCATGGCCAAGCTCAAGGCAGGGCGCCTGAGCCGGGAAGTGGCCGACAGCTGCATGCAGTACTGGGGTGGCATGGGCTACACCTGGGACAACCCGATTGCGCAGGCTTACCGTGACAGTCGTTTGATCTCGATTGGCGGCGGTGCCGATGAAATCATGCTGGGCATCATCTGCAAGTTAGAGGGCACCCTGCCGGGTAAAGGGCAATGACAAATGCTATGAATTACGAAGCTATAAAGGTAGAACAGACGGGGGCTACGGCTCATATAACCTTGAACCGGCCGGCATTGCGCAATGCCATGTCGCTGCAGATGGTGGCCGAACTGCATGCCGCGCTTGCCGCTGCCGAAGGCGATCACAGCGTGCGTGTGCTGGTGTTGCGTGGGGCGGGCGGGAATTTTTGCGCCGGTGCCGATTTGCAGGACATGGCTGCGGCGCGGATGCGGGCTATGCAGGACGCGCCCGAGCCAAATGAAGCAGGCGTCGCGCTGGACGCCGTGGCCCAGGCCAACGCGCAGTTCGGCGAACTGTGTGTCGCCTACGCCAAGACGCCGCTGGCGCTGGTGGTGGTGCTGGAAGGCAGCGTCATGGGCGGTGGACTGGGTCTGGCGTGCGTGGCGGATGTGGCACTGGCTTGTGAATCGGCTGCATTTCGTCTACCCGAGACGGCCCTGGGCCTGGTGCCTGCCCAGATTGCCCCTTTTTTGGTCGAGCGGCTGGGCTATTCGCAGGCCAAGCGGCTCGCGGTGACGGGCGGGCGGCTGAATGCGGCCAACGCCCTGGCGATAGGCTTGGTGCATGCCGTCCATGCACCAGAGCAGATTGACGCAGCACTCGCAGCCGTCCTGATGGATATTCAAGCCTGCGCCCCAGGAGCCGTCGCCGCCACCAAGGCGCTGATGGCCAGGGCGCGCTTGAGCGAGCCCGCAAACCTGGTGCAGGAGGCCGCAGCCATTTTTTCCCGCGCAGCACAAGGACCGGAGGGGCTGGAGGGAACGATGGCCTTTCTGCAAAAGCGCAAACCAAACTGGGCCTTGCAATGACCTTCTCCAAAATTCTGATTGCCAATCGGGGCGAGATCGCTTGTCGCGTGATCCGAACCGCGCGCAACCTGGCTTATCGAACCGTTGCTGTTTACAGTGATGCTGACAAGACCGCGCCGCACGTCCGCCTGGCCGATGAAGCTGTCCATATCGGTGGGTCTGCCCCGGCCGATTCGTACCTGCGGGTGGAGGCATTGGTGGAAGCCGCGCGCAAGACCGGTGCCGATGCCATTCACCCCGGTTACGGATTCCTGAGCGAAAACGCGGGCTTTGCCCAGGCCTGCCTGGACGCTGGATTGGTGTTCATTGGCCCGCCTCCTGCTGCCATGCGGGCCATGGGGGATAAAGCGCTGGCCA